>DATFTU010000315.1:0-10958 GCA_035261565.1 Bacteroidia bacterium | reverse complement strand
TAAAAGAAAAAGATTGTATAAAAGTTGTTCAGTTAATCGACCATGTTTTAAAAAACAAAGACAACCCGAAAGAACTTGCTAAAACAAAAGCAAAAATAAACACCATGATGAGCAAATACCCTTTGTTTGCTGATTAATTATAAATGAAAGAAAAACTAGTTAAATATTTTTTACCCGCGGCTTTGGTTGCGGGTTTTTTATGTTTCTTTTTTTATGATGCGCTGCATTATATAGATAATATTGATGATAGTTTTAATGATGAGTATGTAGGTAAATTAGGCGCTTTTGAGGCTGCTAAACTTTTTTTTTCAAACATAAACGGGCGTTGGTTTAGCCATATTATTACGGCTATTGGTTTTCACTTTTTAAAAAGCAACCATGTTTATTATGCTTTTTATGTTACAGGTATGATGTTATTGTTTGCGGGCTCTATTGGCGTTCTTTTTAAAACATATAATAAAACATTTCTCAGGCAGGAGATTTCATTTTTAAAAGCGGCTTCATTTGCTTTTGTTTTTACAGCAACTCTATATTTTTTATTGTTTGTTGGCCGGCAGGAAATTTGGGCATGGGTAAGCTCTGCCAATAACCATTTACTGAGTGTTATACTTTGTGTTTTGTTGTTATCTATATTACTGCAAGAGGAAAGTTCAGTTTTTAAAACGGCCCTATCGTTTTTATTTGCTTCTGCTATTGGCGGATTGAATGAAGTAAATGCAGTTTGTTGTGTTTTATCGGTCGTTGGATTATTCTTTTTACAAAAAATTCATTACCCCCAATTAAAATTAAGTAAAACAAACATGATAATGGCAGCGCTTATAATTATAGCCTCACTATCTATTAATGTATTTTCGGGTGGATATGAAAGCCGAATGAATGGGCTACCTAATTTTACCCTGCCTCAATCTATAAAAAACACGGTACACTCATTTGCTTTACCTGTTATGCAGTATAAATTTATTGTGTTACGATTGTTTGCACTACTTACTTTTTTGTTTTTTGTGGATACAGATTTTTCAAAGTTAAGTTTTACTAAGAGTGACATTAGAATAGCCTTTTCTATGATTGCTATTATAACGGTTTCCTTTTTTCTACATTGTTACATATTAAGTGATATAGTACCTGCCCGAGGAGAAATTTGGAGTTATACACTCTTTCTGTTTGTATTATATGCCTTTGTTACTAAACATAGGGCGTTGGCAATAAAAAAATAGGTTAAACCCAATAAATAAAGCCTATTTCATGAGTTTAGCCTAAAATTACCCCATTCATGGTATTTGCTTATTTAGACTAATTCTAAATATTTGCACCTGAAATTAAGACAGGTCTTTTATGAAGCAGGGTTATATAGGTTTAATTTTATTTTTTATCAGTATTTCGCTATGTGCGCAGGTAATAACCAGAGAAGACTCTTTGCAGGCCGGCTTGGTGCGCAGCAGTAATTCTACCGTTATATCGGGTTATGGCGAAGCATCTTTTAAATACAACACAAATTATCAAACGGCTAAGGCCAATTTAGACAGGGTAGTTGTTTTTTTAGGTCATCGTTTCAGTAAAAAAATATCGTTGTTTACCGAAACAGAAGTTGAAAACGCAAAAGTAAGCAGTAATGGTGCCAGTGGAGAAATTTCTTTAGAGCAGGCTTTTCTTAAATTTAATGCTAATAAAGATTTATATGTGGTGGCAGGGTTGTTTTTACCACGTGTTGGTATTACTAATGAAAACCACTTACCAACCACTTTCAATTCGGTAGCACGCACACAATTGGAAACACAATTAATTCCGGCCACCTGGCGCGAACTTGGCATAGGTATATATTATAGCGTACCCCAAATACCCGGTTTAAATTTAAGTGCCTGTTTAGTCAATGGATTAAACGCTCAGGGCATGGGCTCGGGCCAGGGTATTGTAAATGCGCGTTTTGAGGGGCAAAATGCAACAGCATCTAACTTGGCTGTAAATGCGGCTGTACTTTATTACATTAAACATTTTCGTTTTCAGGCATCGGGTTATTATGGCGGTACGGTTGGTTTAACCCCTCGTAGTGCCGATAGTTTAAAATTAAACTCAGGAGCATTTGGTACACCGGTTGGTTTATACGAAGTTGATGCCCAATATCTCACCAAGGGTTTTTATTTTAAAGCATTGGGTTGTTTGGTTAGTTTGCCCGATGCGCAATATATAAACCGCGCGTATGCAAACAATACACCATCAAGTATGAATGGTTTTTATGTAGAAGCCGGCTATAATGTATTAAATAAAACAAAGTATGAAGATAAAAGGTTAACGGTGTTTGGCCGTTATGAGTACTTTGACTTAAACGCTACTGTGCCGGTAAACGGTATTAGAAACGATGCCTGGAGAAAAGCATACATAACAGGTGGCGTTGCCTTTAGGCCTGTGCAGGGTGTTTTAATAAAAGCCGATGTGCAGGTTTTAACCACCGGCAATTATAACCAGGCGCTTATAATAAATCCTAACCCATCGGCAGCACCTTATTTACCTCAACAAACTTTTGTTGAGCTTGGTATGGCCTACAGTTTTTAATATGGAAAGAAGGGATTTTATAAAAAAAACCTGTGTGGCTTGCGGTATGATTGGCCTGTTGGGTGTTTTACCCGTAACCATGCTCGAAAGTTGTATGACTTTGCCTATGCTTAGAACAACATCTAAAAACAGTAGCATAATAATCAGTAAAACAAAATTGGCCGCTGATAAAAAAATTTTTGTGCTGCGTAACGATGACTTGCAATACGATGTGCTTTTGGTAAAAAACACAAATAATACGTATTATGCCATGTATATGCAATGTACCCATAATGATAACCCTGTGCAGGCAAATGATAAAGGCTTGTTTTGTACAGCGCATGGCAGCACATTTGATTTGGCAGGAAATGTAACCAACGGACCTGCCACACAGTCATTAAAAAAATACGTAGTAAGCGAAGACGGAGATAATTTAACTATACATATAAATTAAGTCATATAAAGAAAATGAAAACAAAACGAGTATTAATTTTAGCAAGTGCGATAACCTTAGTAATAGCTTTGGTATCATGCCATAAAGCAGATAACACACCAGGCCCAACGCCAACGCCAACAACTCCGCCAACAACGTCGGCTATTATAGCTAATTATTGTGCTAATGTGGCTATTCCCGATTATTCAGCTTTATTAAGTAATGCACAATCATTTCAGGCGGCGGCAACAACCTTTAGCGCTAACCCTAATGATAACGATTTAAACACCATGCGTAATGCATGGAAAGGAATGAGGGTTGCTTATGAATCAGCCGAAGCATTTTTATTAGGCCCTATTGCTACACTAAACTTAGACCCCAATGTTGATACCTGGCCTGTTGAAAAAAACAATTTAGACTCATTACTAAATAGTAGCACTGCTTTTACACCAAGTTTAATGGCAAGCCTGCCTCAAACACTTACGGGGTTTCATCCTATTGAATATTTAATATTCGGGCAAGGAGGCACAGCAACTGCTGCCGATTTTACGGTAACTACAAACCCTACAGGAGCCAGAAAAATAGAATATTTAATGGCGCTTACAACTAATTTAGTAAGTAATATAACTTTAATAAGAAGCGCATACACAGTTGGCTCAAGCGACGATTTTATTTCCATTATTGAAAACCCGGGACCAACAAACTCAACTTATCAAACTCATAAAGCGGCGTTACTTGATTTAGTTAATTCAATGAGTGATATTTGTGATGAGGTTGGCGGAAGTGCCAGCGATGGAAAAATATACAGTGTTTATTCGACACAAAATGCCGCTTTGCAAGAGTCGTATTTCAGCAATAATTCATGGGCAGATTTTTCAAACAATATTATAGGAGTACGCAATGCATATTTAGGTGTATATGGCGGCAGCACAACTCCGGCTGCAAATAGTTTATACAATTTAGTGGCTGCAAAAAACATATCGTTAAACAATGCTATTATGGCAAGTATAAATAACGCGGTTGGTTCGTTTAGTGCGGCAACTTCTATGCCATTTGGGCAAGCGGTACAACTTAGTGGAGGAGAAAGAACTCAGGTGCTTAATGTTATGAATGCTATTGACTCGCTGCAAAGTATATTAAACAACAAACTGGTTCCGTTTATTAATCAGTACGTAACAGATTAAAGATGTAATGCGAAAGCAAAGATTTTTCTATTTCTCTTTATTTACCCTGATACTTGCGACAACATCATGCCGCAAGTATCAGGATTTTCCGGCAAGTGAACAAGACCCCCGTTTAAGTGGTGGCTCGCAAACTACTTTCGACCAAGGCTCGGGGGCTTTCGACCATTCGTTTGATGGGCTAAGTGTACACGACCAATTAATACATGATATTGGCGATAAAGAATTTAGTTTAGCTTTTGTTACCTCGCCCGCACCCGTTAACCCGGGTTTAGGGCCTTTGTATAATAATATTAGTTGCGGAAGCTGCCATCAATCGCAAGGGCCTGGCGCACCACCCACACCAGGGCAACCTGCCGGATTAGAGGCTCTACTGTTACGTATTAGTTACGGAACCGACCAACATGGCGGCCCGGGGCTTGTACCGGATTTTGGTGGGCAACTGCAAAATAACGCCGTATATGGCGCACAAAAAGAAGCTGATTATACCTTTACTTATACCACACAAACAGTTGTATATCCTGATGGCGATTCGGTACAATTGAAAGCACCGGTTTATACTATTTATAACTCGTATACAAGTTTACCATCCGGTATGATGGTGTCTCCACGCATTCCACCCGAAGTGTTTGGTATGGGCTTATTAGAAAATGTGGGCGATGCAACTATTATTGCCATGGCTAACGAAGGAGTTTCTAACCCGGCCGTAATTCCGGGCCACCCCAACTATGTGTGGGATGTAATAAAACAGCAAATGGTGGTTGGCAGGTTTGGGCATAAGGCCGAAAGGCCCGATTTGGCGCAGCAAATAGGTATAGCTTTAAATGAAGATATAGGAATTACCAATAAAATATTCCCTACAGAAAGTTGTTACGGCCAAACTCAATACGCAAGCAGTAATAGTAAGGGAACTGAAATTAGTGACAGCCTTTTTAATTGCCTGGTATATTATTTAAAAACCATACAAGTACCTGCACGCCGAAACGTTACTAATCCTATTGTATTGCGTGGGCAACAATTATTTAACCAAGCCAAATGTTCGGGTTGCCACCGCGAAACTTTGGTAACAGATGTTAATGTTGCATTTCCGCAAGTATCAAATCAAACCATACACCCTTACACCGATTTGTTGCTGCACGATTTAGGCACCGGCCTGGCAGACAATCGTCCGGTTTATAATGCATCGGGCAGCGAATTTCGTACTTGTCCGTTATGGGGTATAGGGCTTACCCAAGTTGTAACAGGACAAACATCTTTTTTACATGATGGCAGGGCAAGTACTTTAGAGCAGGCCATTTTGTGGCATGGCGGAGAGGCAAGTTTTAGCCGTAATTTTTTCACCAACCTTTCTAAAGACGACAGAACAGCTCTAATAGCCTTTTTAAACTCGTTGTAATAATATTCTAAGTTCAATCCGTGTAGCCGTTTGTAGTCGGATAAAATTTAGTACATTTGAGTTACAATGATTGAAAAACGCAAATGCCTTGATTGTGGTGAACCCATTAGTGGCAGAACTGATAAAAAGTTTTGCTCTGATTTGTGCCGCAATAATTACAACAATAAATTAAATGCTGATAGCACCAACTATGTGCGCAACGTAAATAATATTTTGCGCCGTAACCGTCGTGTTATTGAAGAGCTGGCACCCGATGATAAAGCCAAAGTGCATAAAAACAAAATGCTTGAAAAAGGGTTTGATTTTAATTATATAACTAATACGTATAAAACCCAAAAAGGCGTAGTGTATTATTTTTGTTATGAGTATGGTTATTTACCTTTAGAAAACGATTTTTATTTTTTAGTAAAACGGAAAGAAGGAAAATAATTCTAAAAAATTTCCTTTACATCAATTTCATTCATGCACTTAAAATGGCCTTTAGGGCATTTGCTGTAACCAAGTTTAGAGCAAGGCCTGCACGAAAGATTTTTAACCTCTAAAATTTTACTGTTTTTGCCAGGCAAATACGGATACATGCCAAACTCAGGAACGGTGTTGCCCCATACAGAAAAAACATCTTTTTTAAAAGCAGCGGCAATGTGCATTAAGCCCGT
This sequence comes from Bacteroidia bacterium, assembly GCA_035261565.1. Lineage (GTDB taxonomy): Bacteria > Bacteroidota > Bacteroidia > B-17B0 > Aurantibacillaceae > PALSA-968. Next base: position 4,766 of record DATFTU010000315.1, on the reverse strand, counting down.
ATCGCTGGTAATAACCTTATCGGCCTGTTGTACAATAGAGGCTGATTGTTTGATGTTGAATTTTCCGCAGGCTGAAAAAACTTTTCCTGCAAATTCTTTTTCTAATTGTAAACCGATTGGGGCATCTTCTTTTCCGCCCAAAACAATAAGAGGTTTATCGCTTAATCTGCAAATTTCTTGTAATTTATTTACAGGAATTTGTTTGGTATAATAAGAGCCGCCAACCACCAAAGCATGATAAGCGTTTGTGTTTAGTTTAAATACAGAAGGAACATCCACCAAGTCTTTCTCAGGGATAAAAAAATCTAAACCCGCATTGTCGTTTACAACACCCAATGCTTTTGCAGTTTCAAAATACCTGTCAACAATATGTACATCAGGCAGCTTATTTATTTTAAAATTTACAAGCAACCATTTTTCTATATTCAGTTTATTAAAACTAAATGCTTTAGTCCTTAAAGCACGTTTGGCTCTTGCGCTGCGCAGGTTATGATGGAGGTCAATTATAAAATCGTAATTTTCTTTTTCCAATTCATTTCTAATTTCGGTAACCGTATCTTTAATAGAATAAATTTTAGAAACATACGGATTGTTTTCAACCAACGAAACAAAACCAGCTTTGGTTAAAAAATGAATTTCGGCATTTGGGACTTGTTTTTTCAGGCAACGCACAACGGGTGTTGTAAGCACAATATCGCCAATAGAAGAAAACCGTATTACAAGAATTTTCACTTTTTATTTAGTGAGCTTTTTAAAGATGTCTTCTAACTTTTGCTCTTCTTTTTGCATGGCAAGTACGCTTAGCTTGTTTGCTACGGCATAATCAAAAATATCTTTGCGTATATCTATATCGGCATTTGTCATTATTAACCAGGCGTTACCCTCTAATAATTTTACTTCAATAACACCTTCAATATTTTTAATGGAGTTTTTGGTAGTCTCTTTATCAAACTCAACGCGCAATACTAATTTTTGTTGCGAGCTTTCCTGCAAATGTTGTGTATCATCGTTAGCAACAATTTTGCCTTTATTGATAATGATAACCCTATCACAAACAGCCTCTACTTCCTGCATAATATGTGTACTAAGCATTACAGTTTTTTCTTTCCCGGTTTGCTTAATCAGGTTTCTGATTTCTTCTAATTGGTTTGGGTCTAAACCCGATGTAGGTTCATCTAATATTAAAACCTTAGGATTATGAATAAGCGCTTGGGCCAAACCTACACGCTGGCGATAACCTTTTGATAGCGCACCAATTTTTTTATTTTGTTCAACCTGCAAACCAACCATCTCAACCATTTCTTTTACACGCTTGCCTTTGTTTTCTATATGATGCAGTCCGCCAATAAACTCTAAATATTCTTTTACGTACATATCCAAATAAAGCGGGTTATGCTCGGGCAAATAACCAACCTGCTTGCGTACTTCTAACGATTGCTCTTTTACATCAAAGCCACACACTTCTGCTTTGCCACTTGTTTGCGGAATGTAGCAGGTAAGAATTTTCATCAGCGTACTTTTACCTGCACCGTTAGGTCCAAGAAAACCAATAATCTCTCCGCTTTTTATTTCAAACGAAACATTATCTAAGGCTTTTTGTGTGCCGTACAGTTTGGTTATATTTTCTACTTTAATTGACATGATGCGAATTTACGAAAAGATAATTTGGCTACGCTAACTTCATTAATCTGATAACTTTTTCAATGTCTTCGGGTGTATCTATGCAATGGCTATCAAAATCGGTAATGGCCAGTTTTATTTTAAAGCCATTTTCTAACCAACGTAATTGTTCTAACGATTCTGCTTTTTCTAAAGATGATGGAGCCAGTGTGGTTATTTGTTTCAACACATCGGCACGATAAGCGTACATGCCCACATGCCTATAATAAGGAAAATGCTTGTGCCAGTCTTTTTTATCAACGCCTTTTATGTGCGGTATAACTTCACGGCTAAAATAAAGCGCCTCGTGTTTATCGTTCATGGTAATTTTTACTTCACCAGTATCAAACAAGACTTCGTGCGAATCAACCGGAATCATTAAAGTAGCCAACTCCGTTTTGCCATCGCAAACACCGGCCAGTAAATCAATTTGCGAGGGGTCGATAAAAGGCTCATCACCCTGTATGTTTATAATGTATGTATATTCTTTACCTGCTTTTTTTAGTGCTTCAAAGCAACGGTCGGTGCCACTTGGGTGGTTAACTTCAGTCATTACCGCTTGTCCGCCAAATTTTTTTACATGGTCAAAAATTCGTTCATCATCAGTAGCAACCACCACATCGGTTAATTTGCTTGATTTTTTTGCTTGCACATACACACGTTGTATCATGCTTTTACCCAAAATATCTACCAATGGTTTACCCGGAAAGCGGCTCGAGGCATATCGTGCAGGAATAACACCTAATATCATACTTGTAAATTAAGAGCCTAAAATTACTACTTCTTAGCCAACTAATAACTATTAGCTATTTACTACATTTGCACCATGTTTAAAAAACATATAGATACACCCCTTTTTAAGCTGATAGCCCAATGCGCCGACGATTTGGACGTAGAAGCTTATGTTATTGGTGGGTTTGTACGTGATATTTTTTTAAATAGAACCAATAAGGATATTGATGTGGTTGCCATTGGCAGGGGCATTAATTTAGCGGAAGCTGTGAAAAATAAGCTGGGCGATGAAGCGCACCTTTCATTATTTAAAAACTTTGGTACGGCGCAAATAAAACACAACGATATTGAGATAGAGTTTGTAGGCGCACGCAAAGAATCGTATCGCAAAGAATCGCGAAAGCCCATTGTAGAAGATGGTACTTTAAAAGATGATCAAGATCGCCGCGATTTTACAATGAACGCCCTTGCTATAGGTTTAAATGCCAATAATTTTGGACAATTGTTAGACCCTTTTGGTGGTGTTAAAGATTTAGAAAACAAATTAATTCGCACACCCTTAGACCCTGATATTACGTATAGTGACGACCCCTTGCGCATGATGCGTGCCATTCGTTTTGCATCGCAACTGGGTTTTGTTATCGAAGAAAATTCGTTTACGGCTATAAAGAAAAACAAAGACCGCATTAAAATTGTGTCGAAGGAACGGATTACCGACGAGCTGAATAAAATTATTCTTTCACCTGTGCCATCCGTAGGGTTTAAGCTTTTATTTGATAGTGAGTTGCTGCATATTATATTCCCGCTAATGGCAAATTTATATGGGGTTGACACCATAAAAGGCAAATCGCATAAAGATAATTTTTACCACACGCTTGAGGTGTTGGATAACATTTGCAAAAACACCGACAACTTATGGCTAAGGTGGAGCGCCATTTTACACGATATTGCCAAGCCTGCCACCAAGCGTTTTGAAGAAAAAAAGGGCTGGACTTTCCATGGACACGAAGACAAGGGCGCACGCATGGTGCCTAAAATTTTTACCGATTTAAGGCTGCCCTTAAACGAGAAAATGAAATATGTGCAAAAACTGGTTTTGTTGCACCTGCGCCCTATTGTATTGGCAAAATCAGAAATTACCGATTCTGCCGTTAGGCGTTTGTTATTTGAGGCCGGCGATGATATCGATGATTTAATGATGCTTTGCGATGCCGATATAACCACTAAAAGTTTTGCCAAAAAACAACGCTATTTGCAAAACTTTGAATTGGTTCGTATAAAATTAAAAGAACTGGAGGAAAAAGACCGCATACGCAACTGGCAACCACCCATTACAGGCGAGCTTATTATGCAAACATTTAACATACCTGCCGGGCGTGAGGTGGGTATTATTAAAAATGCCATTCGCGAAGCCATTTTAGATGGCATTATAAAAAACGATTACCAGGAAGCCTTTGATTATATGGTGCAACAGGCCAAAGCCTTTAATTTAACCCCGCTGCACAAATAAAACCAACCGTTTATTTAAAAAACACTACCGTTTAAAAAGAAACCGCAGCCGTTTAAAAAACCGGCGGTAAAATCGCTTTTTTACAGGGTATCTTTACAAAAAAACAGCTAATTATCTTTAATTATGAATAATAAACGTATTTTTTAGGTTAAACAATCCTAAACAAAGTCGGTGTATTTTTAAATTAAAAGTATTTTAGTAAGTTTGGCAACCAAAATAAAAAAGTAAAAACATAAAAATCGAATAATATGAGCAACAAAAAAACATCAGGCGGCTTTCCGTTTATCGTTTCAGCATTAGCTATTGCTATTTGCATGGGCATAGGCGCATTTATTTACATGACTATACTTGGTAACCCAAACAATTTTGATGCAGAAGGGCATCCAAAACCGGGTAACTTTTTAGGTATTATGTACAAAGGTGGTTTTATTGTACCTATATTATTAGGTGTGTTTTTAACCGTACTTACTTTTGCCATTGAGCGTTTTATTACTATCCAAAAAGCAAGTGGTAAAGGCGCTACTGATAAATTTGTAGCTAAAATTAAAACATTAATCGCTAACCACGATTTAGATGCTGCCATTGCAGAATGCGATAAACAAAAAGGTTCTTTAGCTAACGTGGTACACGAAGGTTTAGAGAAATACAAATTCGTTCAAAACGATTCTCAAATGGATAAAGAAGCAAAAGTTGCTGCCATCCAAAAAGCTATTGAAGAAGCAACTTCATTAGAGTTACCAATGCTTTCTAAAAACATGGTGGTTATTTCTACTTGCGCATCAATTGGTACTTTAACCGGTCTGATTGGTACAGTTGTGGGTATGATTCGTGCATTCGGTGCGTTAGCGGCAGCTGGTACTCCTGA
>DATFTU010000314.1:0-9901 GCA_035261565.1 Bacteroidia bacterium | reverse complement strand
CACAACTGATTATCTCTCGCTTGTATTTCATAGGTTTATGGAAAGTAAGTCAAACCCACTTCAGATAAGAATCAACAATGATTTGATAAGGCCATTTAATCCGTTTCCTACCGAGCAATCGGATTTCCGTCCGATAGAATTTAAGCAAAAAAATTTCAGCACCGATACTATAAAAATAGAAGGCTTTGTTCTTCCATCGAGAAGTATAGATGAAAGTAAAAATAGCTTGAGTATATGGACAACAAAGTACCGAAGTCTTATGGATATGGAAGGCATTTATATTTACCGCGCCAATAGGCTCATTCTTTTTGGGGGATGGAACGGTCTGATAAAAAAAGCTCCAAGATTGCAATTGGCAAGGCTCAAGGTAGAGGTTGGAAATAGTGTTGATCATTTATTGCATTTGAACGTTGCGAAATCACAGGTAGCTATTCCTCACGATTTGATTACAGCATTTGAAAAGTACATAGATGAGTTGAAAATTGAAGCTGAAAGAGAATTTTACAATCGTGGAATTAGGCGCTTTTCTGGCAACAAGAAAGAGGACAACGCACAGCTATTTGAGAAGAAAGCATCTAACAAAGGTACTCTACTCGAAGTAAATGAGAATTTTCCTCTGATAAAATCTCTTAAAAGTGAATTGAATAAAAATCAACTTTCCAGAATGAATTTGCTGATGAGAATGATTAATACAAGAATAAATACTATAAGGCAAACTTACGAGGAGAAAACTTTTGTTGGTATTGAAGAAAAGGACGGGCTTTCGTTGGCGGATTTAATTTTATGTGTAAATCAACTTAAAGAGAGCGGGCTGTCTTCCGAACACATAAAAAATGACATTCTTCCGAATTTGGGTTTCTCTATAGATTCATTCCCGGACCAGGTGAAAAATTTATTAAAATAATTGAATGGAAAATAAATATGTAGATATAATCATTAAGATAATCGCTAACAAAGTGCGCGAACACTCTGTAAGCAATTCTTTAACCCCAACGTTCTTTGCTAATCTTTTTCCAGAAATTCAAGTTTCGGTCGTTACTGGAATTAAACTTTTCGGCTACCCGGAAATAGATGAAGTTACCTTGAAGAATTATTTTCAAACCGCAAAAAACCAATATCTTTCATTACATCCGATAGACATTGATCCGGGACATTCATTGAATAAAAAAGGATTTAAAACTTGGTTAACTGTGGAAAGAAAGGAACAAATGAAAGATTCCTGGAATTACAGCAAAAGATATTTTGAACTTCTCGAAAAATCGGGAAGGTCTGAGAAAGTAGTTGAAGAAACAAAAAATTCAAGTTTGAAGATTTTAGGGAAGATGGGCGACCCAAAATCAAATGAGGCATTTTATACGAAAGGACTTGTTGTAGGCAATGTTCAAGCCGGAAAAACGCAGAACTTCAATGCTGTGATTAATCGGGCAATAGACGCTGGTTATGGATTAATTATTGTTTTGGCGGGTTTGATGGAAGATCTTCGCAATCAGACTCAGCTTCGCATAGAAAGTGACGTGGTTGGCGAAGGTTTGGATATTGATACCGATGCTTTGGTAAGTAAAGGGGTAGGAAAAATATACAGATTTGGCAAACAGGTTGACTCCCCAATAAGCCAAGTGATTTGTGTAACGTCAGCAAAGTCTGATTTTAAAAAATCCCTTCTTGACGCCGATTTTACTTTAAGTCACACAAATATACTTGTTTGCAAAAACAACGTGAGTGTGCTTCGTAATCTGATCGTTTGGCTTCACGATTCTCTTGAAGGTAAGGAACAGCATAATATTCCATTGTTGGTTTTGGACGACGAAGCCGACAATGCTTCGCTGAACAATGAAGGTAAAAAAGGAAGAGAGTATGCTTCAAAAACTAATGGTCATATAAGGGCACTCCTGGCCTTGTTTAAGAAAAAAACCTACTTGGGCTACACCGCAACTCCATTCGCCAATGTACTGGCTGATCGAAATGAAGCTCCGGAGAATAACTGGGTTGTAAAATATAAACTCAGAGGACAAACAGAAGAAAAAGCTTTACCCCGCGTTGACAATTTGTTTCCTGATGATTTCATTGAATTATTGAATGCGCCCACAAATTATGTTGGTGCTAAACAAATCTTCGAGACGATCAAACAGATTGATAATAAGGCGGAGTTAAAAATTCCTTTAGTGGAGATTGTAAATGATGCAGTAACTCATTTCCCTGACAGAGTATTTCCGCAATCTGATGGTACGTTAGTTGGAGTTGAAAAAATTAATAGCAAAAGTGAATGGGAGGAAAGATTCGGAAATTACGGTACATATCTTGAATTCTCAGACTATAGGGATTATGCTCGCCTTACAAGATCATCTCGTGCAGGAGATAATTTTCCCATTTCACTTCCTGAATCTATAAAAGAAAGTATAATGTGCTTTATTCTCTCTATTGCGATCAGGGAGAGCAGAAAGCCCGGCATGATGAATTCCGCTGTTTATAACCCACATCATTCGATGTTGATTCATATTTCAAGATATACTTTGTGGCAAAACCGCCTGAAGGATTTAATTGATCCTTATGTCAAGGAACTCGAAAGCAGTTTGCAGTTGGATGATCCAAGTAATCCAAAATCTGTTTACTCAGAATTTGAGAAAATTTGGTATAAGTATTATGCGAATATTGTTGAGCATATACAAGATTATCTGCCGAAGGGATATGATGATGAATTTATTAAACCTATAAGCTTCGATGCAATCAAAAACAAGAACTTACTAAGGGATGCTATTAAGGATGTTGAAGTTAAAGCTATAAATAGCGTTACCCAGGATAAACTTGTTTATCCGAAGAAATCGCAAAAAAAATATATTGCTATCGGTGGAAATAGACTATCAAGGGGATTTACACTTGAAGGTTTAAGTATAAATTACTTTGTTCGCTCCACAGATTATTCTGACGCTCTTCTTCAAATGGGGCGTTGGTTTGGCTACAGACCTGGGTATTTAGATTGCTGCAAGCTTTTCATTACGCAGGGATCGGTAGATAAATACGATTTGGTAACAAGGACAATCGAGGAATTGGAAACCGAGTTTAAAAAAATGGAGGAAAAAGATCGTACTCCAGAGAACTTCATTTTAAGAGTGAAAAAGCACCCTGGGACTTTGAAAATCACCCGTCCTGCGATTCTAAGAGATACTATCGAAGTGAATTGGTCTTATCAGGACACGCTTGAGCAGACCACCTCATTTGAAATCAGGAAGGAGAAGATTGAATCTGTATGGAATCAGTTTAAGACAAACATTGCCAAAAAGTTTACGTTTAAGACAAAGAAAAATGAAGATGGAACTGATGCAGGTTTCCTCGTCGCACAAACCGATATACGTGGAATTATAGAGCTTTTAAAGCAACCAAACAATTTCGGTGAGGAAACCTGTAACAGTATGATCAAATTCATTGAAAGGTGCCAGGAACAAAAGAAACTAAAGAATTGGACAATAGCGATTAAGACCACTGGTCGGGCAAAAGAAAATGAAGGGAAAGGGAAATTGCGAGCGAATGAATCTAATCTTCCTATTGATATTACGATGACGGTACGTCGAGGACCGGGCAAGGAAGAGGCGGTTAAGTCGTTTAGGGATAGGTTTATTAATGATAAAAAGTTTGGTGCATCGGGAAAATCAGCGAACATAATTTCGGCTGGTTTGGATATGGCGGTTTTGCTTACAAAGGAACAAATTAAAAAAGCTGAAAGGGAGTTTATCGAGGGAAAAAAGAAAGATTACAAAAAGAAATATCCAACAGAGACTCCTGAACAGATTGCTCTTAGAGCCCAAGAAGTTAATATACCCGAAAGAGTATATAGAGAAAAAATGTCTGATGAGGACGGCCTTCTTGTAATCTATGTTTTAGATTCTTACTATGTATTTCTTCAGGAACGAGGTAAGCAAGATCAGGAAATTGCCTCTATGATAAAAGATGATGATTTGAACATGGAAATTCCAATGATTGGCTATGCAATCGGATTCCCCCCAATTGATCCTGATCCAGGAGGCACATATCTGCATGGAGATTATGGAATAGAAGAGGATGAAGAAATTAATGAGGAAGATTCAGAATTACCACCAGACGCAAACGAAGTATAATGATGAATAACACGGAATTGGTTCGTAAATGGTCTGAGCTGTCAGAAAATAAGAATACAAGTGGATATAAATCACTAAGAATATCCGCTGAATGTATCTGCGATCTATTTATTGGAGTAAATAAAGATGGTCGCCGTTGTCTGATTTTATCTCTACCCCCAAGATTTACATTGGATTTTAATGAAATTCAAAAACAAAATCTGACAATTAAATATTTTCGCGACACTAATTTTATTGTTCTTCAATTAAATGATCCTCGGTTCCATGATCTTTTTGATGATTTGGTTCTTTCAATGTATCATGGAATAAGAAATATTCAAGATGCAAGAGAGTATTCAAAATACTTTATCCAAGCATTTCACCGATGGAGCGAGTTTTTTGAAGATAAAATATCTGACCTCTTGTCTGAAGATGCTATTAAAGGTATGATCGGGGAATTACTGATATTAAAATCGCTGATTGAAGAAGCCGACAGATCTGAAATAAATACGATTTTGAATGCGTGGAAAGGTCCCTACGGGAAAGGCAATGATTTTGAGTTGGAGACAAAACACTTGGAGGTAAAAACAAAAACGCTGACTGCTGTTGACGTTAGAATTGCAAGCGAATTTCAGTTAGAAACTCCAGCCGGTAAAGGGCTTGATCTTATAGTGATTACTTTGATTAGTGACTTTAATACTGGTACTACCATTGAAAATATACTTGTTGAAATTCGGGAGCTTATCCAAGCGCGATTGGGAGACATGACAATATTGATTCGGGCTATTAACCAAAAGGGGCTTACATTTGGAAACCTTACACAGTATAATATTTACAGGTTTAAACCTGTGAAGCGAATTACCTACGATTGTAATGCTGTAGGCTTCCCAAAATTATGCCGATCAGAGATTCCTGTAGAAGTTAATGCCGTAAATTTTGACTTAAGAGTTTCTCTTCTTGGTTCATTTATTATTTCTCAAAACGACTTTTAGTATGATAATTCAGGAGTATTTAAATTATAGAAAAGATTTATTGGATGGCGCCAAAGACGACGAAGGCTTCGTTCAGCAATCCCTATTGCTAAGTCAGATTCTCCCCTCTATGGTCGACGCTAAATTGTTAGATTCTGAAGACTGGAATGATTGTTATTTTTCAAATGCAGCGGATCATTTAAAGATAAACGGATACACAGTTAACGAATCTTCTGAAAGATTACAATTATTCATTGTTGACGAAGGTTCAATAGATATTAGTGCTTCCGAAACTAATCTTCTTGTTTCAACGAAGGGCCATTACGATTCGCAGTTTAAGAGGGTTACGAAATTTTTAAATAAAGCCATAAAAGGTGGACTTAATGACGAGATTCAAGATGCCGATCCTGTTAGACCACTCATATCTCAAATTTCTTCGTCGGTTGGTGCAGACCAATTTGACGTAATGGAAATTTTTCTGGTTAGCACCACAGCAACTATAGAAACACGAGGGACAACTCCTCAACCTAAAAGAATAGAATTTGAGGATGAGGAAATTTCAGTTAGTTTCATGCGCGGACGCGAGAGATTGAAAAAGAATGTGTTGGTTATTAAAAAACTTATAGATCTTAATTTTCTCTACGATATTTTGATTTCTCAAGGTAACAGAGAAGCTCTTGTTATTGATTTTGAAAAAATATTTGATTACAAAATTGAGGTAATCAAAGCTGCGGAAGAGGAAAACTTTGAATCCTTCCTTTGTGTACTTCCAGCTAAAATTCTATCTGAACTTTATAAAAGATATAGCTCTAGGCTTCTTGAAAAAAACGTACGATCATTTCTTTTATTCAAAGGAGCAAATAAAGGGATCAGGGAGACTATACGTACAAATCCGGAAAAGTTCATTGCTTTCAATAATGGGATTACTGTTACAGCAACAGGTAAAGAGATTGAAGTAATTAATAATAAAATATTCATCAAATCCTTAACGGACTTTCAAATTGTAAATGGCGGACAAACTACTGCAAGCATTTTCTTCACGCAAAAAGACGGGTTTCCTATAGATAAGGTCAAGGTTATGGCTAAGATTAATGTAGCCTTAGATGTTACGGAAGAAGGCTTGGATTCTTTAATCTCAGACATAAGCAGGTTTTCAAATTCTCAAACTAAAGTTTCTAATGTCGATTTAGGCTCCAGGAATCCTCAATTAACTAAATTAAAAGCTCTGTCCGATAGCATTGTAACTCCATCCGGAAGAAAATGGTTTTTTGAAAAATCGAAGGGAGAGTTTAACACTAAGCTCCGTATTGCCGGTTCAAATAAATCACGAATCGAGAAGGAATACCCAAAGAATTATCGTTTTACGAAAGAGCAACTCGGTAAATATTTTACAGCATGGGGCGACCAACCATACGTAGTAAAAAAAGGTGGGGAAAAGGTGTTCCGATATTTTCTTGAAGAAATAACAGGAGAAGGACGAAACAGAAGGCCGATCCATATTAATAGAGATTTCTATGAAAATTTGATCTCTAAGATTATTTTGTTTGGCGAATTGGAAAAGATATATGGACAAGGTAAGAAAGCAATGGGTCAGATAAGGTCTGCCGTTATTCCTTATTCAATATCCGTCGTATATGCTTTCACTGATGGAGCTAAAGAAAATAAGCAATTTGACCTTTCAAAAATTTGGAAGAAAGAAAAATTAGATAATGATCTGACCATCTTTTTTACAGAACTCATGACCCTAATGAATGATTTGATAAAAAAATATTCAGAGAGTGAGGATTATGGTGAGTATTCAAAGAACAAAAAATTATGGGAAGGTATTTTTAACTCCTCTGAGATCAAAAAGTTTATGTCTTCTAAAATGGCTCTCGATATTCTCAAGAAATATTCTATTGCAAAAAAAGAAAAGCAAGACGATGTTCTGCCGGAAGTTGATTTTGAAAAAATTAAATTGAACATTGATATACATGCTAAAGGCTCAGATTTTTATAACCTACTAAAAAAAGAATATTCATCAATTACAAATGCTCAATTAAGAAAAATAGATCTTATTATTTCTGCGATTATTAAACAGGAAGATCTGGATGATGATGCTTTGCAGTTTGACAATAGTTTTATGCAGGAAGTACGAAAAAATTCTCCTAAACTGTTTGATAAACAAACGAACTACAATTACGTTCTTGAAAACACTTTGAAATTTATAATATTAAAGTACAATCAATCCATTGATAAGGGTATTGAATTAAAGGACTATTTTGCAGCAATCGAAAAGAAAACCGCTCAGGCTAATAATAAGTATGCTTCAGTCTATAATAAGATTGCTATTGATCTCGCAAACGGAAATCCACCCTCCATTAAAGACGTTGCCCTCGCATCAAACTACTTTGTTGATGATAAGACTAAAGCCAATATTATCAGTGCTATTCCTAGTGTTACCCTGAATATTTTAAGACAGATGGTTGAATGGGATTCCCGAATAAAAGTGTTATCATCTGGCGAACGAACATATATTGCTGATCTAGCTTATGAGCTAAAACCACTTAACCCTTTTCACAAAACTAACGCTCAAAAACACTTAAAAACGTTGATTGATTCAGGGTTTAAACTAAAATGAATATTCACTATCTCTTTTTGTTCTTGCTATTAAAAGTGTCCTCTACATTCTTCTTCATTTGTTGAAATCTCTTGTCTCTCTCATCCTCTTCATTCACATGGTCATCATTCTCTGTTCCACCGCTATCAAAGCTTGAAGCCATACCATTATGGTTCCTTCGCCTTTCGTTTTGCTTATTGAGGTGATAACTTATAACTGCTCCGGTAGCAACTCCAGCGATAAATAAAACACCACCGATAATCCAAATTGTCTTTTTATGTTTGGATTTTATTTGTAAAAACCTATCCGTTAAATTAATTGTTGTGTCCATTATATTTTATTTAAATAGGTTAATAAATATACGCTTGGTTCGTAAGGTATAATCGCATACGGTCCAATATTATAGGAGAGTAAATCATCAAAATGGAATGGCTTGGTCGTATCATACACCGCCTTATCATAGCCTGTTTTGAAAAAAGGTTTTTCCCCAATTTCTATGCGTTCAGCATCACCTAGTAATTTGTTTATTATCTCTATGTTTTTTTGCCTCACATCAACCACGTTAAGTAATTGTTCAAGAGGCTTCCCTTGACTTGCTTCTACAATTGGTTTAATAGTCTCTTTTTCGGGCAGCTGTTTTTTTATGGCATCTTTTTTATTTGACGGGAGTTCTTCACCAGCCAGCCTTAATTGTGTTACTAAATCATTAAATTTCCTTTTACAGAAATCTACAATACCGTATTTATTATAGCAAAATCGTCTGTTAGCATGAGCATTTTCCGCCAGTGCATTATCACAGTATAAGCAATATCTCATAAATTCCTCCACTTTCATTTTGTCCTGTTTCATTTGATTTGGTTTTTAATGTTTATAAAAATTAAAATGGATCCTCTAAATTTTGATGTCTAGTATTGTCATTTACATAATCAACAGCACGGTTTAATGCCGCCCGCTTTTTATACTTCTTAGAAAACCTACTAACTAATATTTCTCGTATTTCTTGAGCTTCTAGTAGAGTATTTACTAACACAACCAATTCTTGATGGTTTAACTTGTGTACTATTGTTTTAAATTGCCTTTCCATGTTATTTATTTTTTGTTTGTTGTCTTTTTTTTATTTCTTCGATTAACTGATCATGACTAAAATATTTGCGCTTACCAAAAACTAACGGTTCTGAAATTATCTTATGAGTAACCCATTCAGAAATGGTTTGTGGGTCCACATCAAAAAGTCTAGCGGCGGCATAACGCGAGTATAGCCTAATCTCTTCTTTAAACTGTTTGTCTTTTTCTGCTGTAACTTTTGAGAAATATTTTTTCAGACTTGAAAATAATTTTTGCTCCAACTGGTCCTCGGTCATTTGAAAGACAAAGCGAACTGGTAAGTTGTTTTTTTCTTGCAAATTTGAATTACTTTTTAAATTTTTCATTGCTTATTTATTTTTATAGTGTAAAACTATATTGAAAAAATTTTTTGAAAAAATTTTTGGTGGTCTTTATTGTTTCGTAAATATGCGTAAACAAGATGTAAACGAATGACGTAAAAATCAGTGTTTGCAAGGGTTACCAGGGATGTAATTTAAGCGCCCGGGAGACGAAAAAAAACGATATTTTCTTGTTAAAAATTACACGATGCTGTGCATTTAATGCCAAATTAAGATAGATTTTACTGAAACGACGGCTATTTAATAAATATATCATTGAGGAAGCTTGAAGGAAAGTTTTGTACCTTTAGCTAAAGTTTTTATAGTAAGCAACTGAAAACATTAGCATGAAGAAACTGATTATAATACTTGCTTCTTTCGGGGTAATAGTCATAACCTTACTACCTATATCTTGTACTCAGCACAAAATAGAAAACGTTGAACGCGCCTTTTACTATTGGAAAACCAGTTCTTATCTTTCTGATAAAGAACAGAAAATATGTGATACCCTTGGGGTAAAAAAAATATACTTTAAACTGTTTGAGGTTAATTACAATGAAGAGCGGGGGAATTTTCCAGAATCAAAATCAGATTGGTGGGGAAACTCTGCCGAAACCTCTAAATTTAATGAGGTTGTTCCAACGGTGTATTTGCGAAATGTAGTGTTTCTGAAATCATCAAAGGAGGATTTAGATATTCTAGTTGACAATATCAATTTCCTAATAAACAAATACTGTAATGAGAAGTTTTCGGGAGGCTTTAAGATAAATGAATTTCAAATGGATTGTGATTGGACACTTAAAACAAAGGACAATTATT
>DATFTU010000313.1:0-7620 GCA_035261565.1 Bacteroidia bacterium | reverse complement strand
GGAAAGCGTGTTTGCTTTAGTTGATATGTTTTTTGTAGGCAAACTGGGGCAAAATGCTATTGCTACGGTGGGTTTAACAGAATCGGTGATTACTATTGTATACTCTATTGCTATTGGTTTAAGTACGGCAGCTACAGCTATTGTTGCCCGCCGCATTGGCGAAAAAAATATGGGTGACGCGGCTCATGCAGGCGCACAATCGTTATTGATATGTTTTGGGCTTAGCTTTTTTATAAGTTTAGCCGGGATGTTTTTTGCTCCCGAAATTTTAGCCACTATGGGCGCTAACGAAACGGTGGTAAAAGAGGGCGCCATTTTTACCCGCATTATGTTTGGCGGCGCTGTGGTAATAATGCTATTGTTTTTAATTAACGGTATTTTTAGAGGAGCCGGCAATGCAGCCATGGCTATGAAAAGTTTGTGGGTGGCCAGTATTATTAATATTATTTTATGTCCGGTGTTTATACATTGGTTTGGTTTAAAGGGTGCCGCTATTGCTACGGTTATTGGGCGTACATCGGGGGTGGTGTACCAATGTTACCATTTGTTTAAAGGCAGCGGCATTATAAAATTTACAAAAGCACATTTTAAGCTGGATGGAGAAATTATTAAATCTATCATAACTATTGGATGGCCCGCCACCCTGCAATTTATTATTGCCAGCGGCAGCTGGATTGTAATAGCCAGGCTGGTGGCCGAAACGGGTGGTACATCGGCATCGGCGGGGTACCAGATTGCGGTACGCAATGTGGTGTTTTTTATTTTACCTGCCTGGGGACTTAGCAATGCGGCAGCCACTTTGGTGGGGCAAAACCTGGGTGCCAAACAAATTGAACGCGCCCAAAAAAGTGTAATGATTACGGTTAAGTATAACATCATTTTTATGAGTTTTGTTATGCTGTTGTTTGTATTTTGTTCGGCACCCATTATTCGTTTTTTTAGCGCAGATGAGGCTGTGATAAAATACGGAGTTGAATCGTTGCAGATTTTTGGCTTGGGTTATGTTTTTTATGGCATATCGATGGTGATGACACAGGCACTAAACGGCGCGGGCGATACCAAAACACCTACTGTAATAAATTTTATTTGCTTTTGGGTGTTTCAAATTCCGTTAGCGTATTTTTTAGCCAAGCATACTGATTTGAAAGCGACGGGTGCCTTTATATCAACCCCTATTGCCGAAACCGCCATTGCCCTGATGGCTTTATACTTTTTTAGAAAAGGAAAGTGGAAGACACTTAAAGTTTAGTTATAGTTTTTGTATGTTCTTTGTCTTGATACAAAGAACCAAAAATCAAGACTGCTTACAATTAAAATGAAATTGCAACGTTCACTCCGCAGATTTCAGAAACTCGCCCTTTGGTTACAAAGGGCTCAAACAGCCTGAAATCTTTTGCTCCGTTCACTGCAATTTCTATTTTAATTGTAAGAGGCCTTAAATACCTGCCCCGGATAAATTTGTACGTTTTGCTTTTCTGTTTTTGAAATACATTATCTAAAACTGTTAGTAGGTTTTAAAGCTTGTAAAAGCTTCTTTTAAGGATTGTTTTATGGTGGGTGTAACATCTAAAAGTTCGAGGTTGTTTTGGTTACTTTCAAAAATGTTTATTACCTCTTTTTTTAATGCCTGATTTTTTTGCCAAAAGTTTTTATCGCTTGTAAGAATACTTTTTAATAAATCGCCTTCATAATAATCGCCTTCTGCAAAAGGGTTTGTTTCAATAACCTGTACAGCCAATGGCATTAAAAATTGTAAGCCCATGTTTTGGCTTATCATAATTCTAAAATCTTCTGCTGTATAATCACTTAATTTTTTCTGGCGAAGCAAATAACACGTTTGAATTAATTGCGAACAATTTTTGGGTGGATTGCCTAAGTATGTGTTTTCTAATTCTTCAAGTGTTGGCATTGTTCTTTAAGTTGTTAAAAATTATTGTTTTGCTTTTTTATATGGCTTATCTATATTTATGTTTAAAGGGCCATAACGCGTTACAGGATACATAAGATTGTTTTTTATTTTTAATTTACAATCTTTAAAATACAGGGTGTTATCATTTACCAGGGTTGTTATATCAAATGAAAAATTGTTGGCTTTTGGATTGATAACTTCATACACGTAGTCAGGAAATTCGGGGCTATCAAATTCAATCCTTATTTTTTCGGGAAATGCGCAGCGGTAATATATGGTATCAAACGGAAAATACGTGCCTATCTGCTTATCATTAACAGATATTGTTAGTTTAAAATCGCCGCCACGTGTACCTATATTTATTTTTATCAATTTACTTTCAGAGGTTGGTATATACTTTTCAGTGGCGTTAATAAAATCACTTGATTGGTATTTAGAATTTAATGTAATTGTATCGTTTGAAATTTCCCAGGTGCCACTACATTCCTTTAATTGCATAAATTGTTGAGCAAAGGGATAAACAAAATTATATTGGAAATGAAATGTACTGTCTTTATTCAGTACCAGTATTTTTTGCCCAATCTCCTCTTCTTCCTTTTTAGAAAGTTTTTCGGGGGTATACGGTTTTAAAAAACCAACATACTTACCTGTTTGTGCAGCTACATTTATACAAAGCAACAAAAAAATAAGAGTTATTGGTTTAGCCATTTAACGCTGAAATAAGTTTAATTACCTGTTGGTACAATGCTGCTGGTTTCAACCATTAGCATAACCGTTTTTTTGGGAGCGCGCGGGCGGTGCATAACACCTTTGCTGATGGTTACGCCCTGGTTGGGGTTTAACTCAATGGTTTGGCCTTCGAGGTCGATTAATAACTGGCCATCGAGCACAAAGAAAAACTCATCATCGTTATCGTGTTTGTGCCAATGGTATTCGCCTTCAACAATACCTAAACGCACTACGCTATCGTTAACGTGTGTTAGCGTTTGATTAAACCATTTGTGGGTACACTCGTTTACCATTTGGTTTACATCTATTTTTTGCAGGTGCTTAAACTTAATATCTAACTGGGTTACGTAATTAAATTGATTTTCCATAATATGTGTTTTTTATTTTCTTTCTATTAATTAAAGATACAAAAATTGTTTACTGTTTGCGCAGCCAACCCAGTACGCGGGAGTTATCGATAGTCCATTTATTGTTTGAGTTTATTAAAGAAATGGTTTCGCGTGAGGTGCCAAAGGGGCCGGGGTTTTGCTGAATAATTTCGATTTGGTTTTGGGTTACGGATGAAATAATGGCCACATGTCCGTAACGATTAAACAGAGAGCCTGAAAAAACGAGTAAATCGTTGGGCATTGGTTTTGCTTTGCTGCCGTTTGTATACTGCATTAAATTACGGGCGGGGTTTAAGGTACTATCTGCCAGGGCATCATTAAAAAAGTTTTTGGCGTGCCCATGTGTATCGGGCATTTTATGATTGAGATATTGATAGTAATAACGTTTTACAAACTCAACACACTGATATTTAATGCCGATATTATATCCATCAGGAGCCATGTTGCGGCCCGCATTATTATCTACACCGCCGTTGTAATATACTATAACGTGGTTTAAACTATCCAGCGGCTGGCCCACTTTGTAGTTTGTATTTAGGTTTACTTTTTTTGCTACTTTATATGCAACAAAACCAACCAGCAGAAGAATTAAAAAGAGGACGAGTGATTTTTTCATTTAATAATTAAATATACAAAATAATTTTGCCGTGTTGATTTTTAAAATACGTTGTTAGATAAGATTGTTTAACTGTACCAGAATGATAAGCCCATTTAAGGGTTAGTGTTTTTTTACATTACATTTTGTTGCGGGTAATTATTTTTAATTACATTTAGGAGATATAAAACAAGGTTTATTTTAAATAGTGCTAAAATTATTAACCCAAAACACAACACCCATTTTGTTTATGAAAAAAACATTTTACACCATTGCCACAGCCTTATTAGTTATAATTGGCGGCACAGCCTGTAAAAAAGAAACGGCTACAGCAGGCGGAGGGCCATCAACGGGCAGCAACATACCCACTACTGTTGGTTACACACTATCGGCTAACGGAGATATTAGCGGTACATATAACGGTTATTTTTTAGAGGCTCTTTTTTCTCCGTATACCACAGCCGGTTGCGTTTTTTTTAGCACACCGCAACCTTTAAAAGTTAGCACCAATTCTTCGCCGGTTACAAATTGTTCAGTAACATCGGTTTATTGTAATGGTACAAAATTGCAGTTTGACCCAACGGGTATAAGTTATAATGATACCACAAACGCATTAATTTTTCCGCCGGCTACATGGTCGGTAACGGGTAACTCGCTTATGCCATCTTTTACATATACATATACAGGCGCACTTCCGGTATTTACTAATACAGCTGCACTGCCTGCCACAATAAACCGTAGCCAGGATTTGGTAATTTCGTTAGCAGGGGTTACCGGATATGACCAAGCTTCGCTATCGGTTAATGATTATGCGGGGCACTCGGTGTCTGCTTTTGTATCAAATACAGCATCGAGTATAACGATTGTAAAAGACTCATTAGCTAAATTAACGCCTACAACAAACCAAAATTACGGATACATTGATATTGAACTGAT
Organism: Bacteroidia bacterium; assembly: GCA_035261565.1. GTDB lineage: Bacteria > Bacteroidota > Bacteroidia > B-17B0 > Aurantibacillaceae > PALSA-968. Next base: position 3,062 of record DATFTU010000313.1, on the reverse strand, counting down.
AAAATATAACCCACAGGCTATTGGAGGCAAAACTTTTTTATTTATAAAATTATTTGATTACGAAAAAACGAATATAACCCTGCAGTAAGATTAAATAAGTCAGGTTAATGAGTTAGTTTGCAATATTATATTGTTTTGTTATACCAAACAAAGAAAATTAAAAAAGCCCGGGTTGCCCGGGCTTTTTAAAATAGCTAAAATTTAATTACTGTTGTTTAATCATTTTTTTAGTATCGATTACTTTGCCATCAATAATTAATGTGTAACTATACGTACCATTGCTTAAATCGTTAGCATATACATTAAACGCACCTTTACCTTTTGTGGTAATACTTTGGCTTTTTATTTGTTTGCCGTTAATATCGTAAAACAAAATTTGCGCGCTGTTTGCACTTTGTGGTATGTTATATGTAATAATGGTTTGTTCGGCAAACGGGTTTGGCTGGTTTTGGTTTAATACAATAACATCGGCGTCGCTTAAATCAATGTTTTGAACATTAATACCTGTTGTTGAATTAGTGTTAGGAAGAGTTGTTGTGCCCGCTACCAGTTTTTTTAATTCTTCAATTTGCTGTTGTTGTTGTTCAATCATAGCTTGTTGTTCTTGTACAGCTTTTACTAAAGGCACAACAATGCCCGCATAGTTAACGGCGTAAGTCTCGTTAGCATTAGATGGCACATGCACAATATCTGTAGCAAAACCGCTTTCTTTTCCAGCTTGTTCTACTTCCTGTGCAATAAAACCAGAGTGAATCATAGCTGTTGAAGCAGTAAAATCCATCCCTTCCTTGTGTGCAGCCTTAGCTTCATCAGACATGTTTTGGATCATAAAATCATCTAACTTTTTAGTATCCATGTTATAAATAACCGGACGCAGTTTTTTAATAAAAGCTAAACCTTTAACTTCTTCTTTAATATTGGTTTTAAAGCGTCCGTCGCTAGTAGTCCAAAAACCAGGGTTACTTGTAACTAATGTTGTTGTTGTATTACCTAACAATACTGTATTTGATGTACCAACAACCGCAGCATACCCTACGGCCGTTGCATTTGTAAGGTTATTAGAACCGGCATCGGCATTGCCACCTACAAAAGTGGTTGCAGTACCTGTTGTAATTGATTTACCTGCGGCAGAGCCAAAGGCCGTATTGTAAGTGCCTGTTGAAGCCAATAAAGCCTCATAGCCCATAGCTGTTGAAAAATTGCTGCTGGTATTACTGGCAAGCGAAGCAAAACCAGTTGCTGTATTACCACTGCCGGTATTATTTTTAATTAAAGCAGAAACCCCGTGTGCCGAGTTGTTAGTACCTGTAGTATTTGCCGTAAGTGCATTTGCCCCAAACGCATCGTTAGCAACACCACCTACATTTGATTTAAGTGCGCAATAACCAAAAGCACTTAAGCTTGAAGCTGTGTTTGAATATAAAGCACTATCACCAAAACCTGCGTTTTTACTGCCTGTTTGGTTAGAATAAAGTGTTTGGTTACCAAAAGCCGTGTTGTTAGAGCCGGTTGTGGTTAAATAAGCCGACTGATAACCAAAAGCGCTATTAGGTGAACCGGTTGTGTTATGATAAAGTGAATTAAAACCAAAAGCGCTATTGTTAGACGCTGTATTAGATTCAAGTGCTGTGCCACCAAATGCCGAATTATAAGAGCCTGTAGCGCTAACATTTAACGCATCGGCACCAAAGGCACAGTTGCTTACACCTGTGGTATTAGAGTAAAGTGAATTATGCCCATATGATGAGTTTTCGGAACCGGTGGTGTTGCTATACATACATAAAGTACCATATCCCGAATTATCGTAACCAGTAGTAGTGTTATAAAGTACCTCGGTACCTACACCAACATTGGCAGTACCCGTGGAAACGCTATATAGCGACAACCAACCAAAAGCATTATTATCGGTACCGGTGGTGTTACTAAATAGTGCCTGATACCCAAAGGCATTGTTATTCCACCCACCGATATTGCTTTTTAATGCCTGGTAACCAAAGCCGTGGGAGTTTGTTGATGTGTTTGCTGCACCCGCACCTGAACCTAAAAATACAGGCCCTAAAGGGTCGACAACACCCGACCAGGCATTAGCTGTAATAAATTTTAAGGGTTGCGATGCACCTGTAGTGCCTAATAAACCTGTTGCGGTGTTGTTACCGGCCAAAAGCCAGTTTTGGCTATGCCCGTTAAAGGCTGCCATTGATAAGCCCAATGCAAGGGCTGCTGCTTTAAGTTTGTTTGTTTTCATGGGGTTGTTTTGTTTAGGTTGTTTTTAAAAAAATTCCATCGAAGCAAACTTCAACTATATATTTTATTTATTTTTTACATACTTGCATGGGTTTCTTACAGATGTAAGAAAATGGAAACTATATTTTTTACATTGGCTTGATAAACGATTGAAAAAATGTTGTTTTTTATTTTTGAATATGTAATTGTTACTTTTTTAGCCTGAATATTACATGGGTTTACAGATGTAAGAAATTTGATTTTTTATAATTGATTTGGGTTTTGCTTGGGCAAAAAACCATTTTTTGCTTTTGTAAAAATTGATTACGGGCTATTTTTTATTTTTTTTATACAAGCGCACCTGCCATCTTACATATGTAAGAAATGTGAAATGTTATTTTTTAGGCCGGATCCTTTTAGCTTGTTTTTTTGTAATTAAATACAAGAATTAACCAAAACGGATATGTTTTATACATAACGTATATTTTTCTTACATAAAAAAATGTGAAGGTTAAAAAATTGTACGGCGCATTTAGAGGTAATTTTTATACCAACAGCAAAAACATTTGCTAATAGCAGTTATGCTTTTTGTATTTTATTTTGCGCCGGCTGTTTAATTTTTGCGGCATGTTTTACTTAATAACAGCTTATTTACAGACTTACTTAACGATTTCTTAACAGCAATTGGATAAAAAAAACAGACTTTTGCCCCCTTAAATTTATTGTGATGACAATTGGGGTGCTTATTTTAATTTTTGTTTGTCTTTTATTAGCTTGTTCTTTTGAGTTTATAAACGGGTTTCACGATTCGGCCAACGCCGTGGCCACCGTTATTTATA
>DATFTU010000312.1:0-3371 GCA_035261565.1 Bacteroidia bacterium | reverse complement strand
TTTAAAGTTGTTATTGTATTCGGTGCAACACATTCTGTAAAAATCGGCAGCACGGTTATATTGCCCAATGTTTTCGCTTATTTCTCCGGCTTTTAACAAATAATCGGGGCAAATGTTATCGCGGTAATAGTTTTTGTGATATGTATCGTATAACCTAATCATTTGCTTGGCTTTATTTACATCCAGTACCTCTGATGCAAACAAAACTTTTTCCATTTCTTTTATCTGATTTTGCAATTCTTCCTGCGAGGGGACAACGGCTGTTGGCGTTGGAGCAGGCAGCTCGGTTTTTTTAGCATTTTCTACTTCAGTTGTTAAGGAGTCAGTTTTTTTGGCTTCTTTTTCTTTTAGGTTTTCACTGCAAGAAAAAACAAAAACGCTTACAACAACCAGTAATAAGCTACATGTCGGTTTTTTTATATAACTCATTTTTTTGATCTGTAAACTTTTGTTTTATAATCGGCCGAAAATTTTCCGTTGCTTATATCCGTTAGTTTACCCGAAAGTAACTTGCGTTTAAAGGCAGATATTCTGTCGGTAAAAAGCTTTCCTTCAATATGGTCATATTCGTGTTGCACAACACGTGCGGCAAGCCCGTCCAGTGTTTCGGTGTGCTTTTTAAAATGCTCGTCGTAATACTCAATAGTAAGTGTTTGCTTGCGCAATACATCTTCACGTATTTTAGGAATGCTTAAGCAACCTTCGCTAAATTTCCACTCTTCGCCTTTTTCCTCTATTATTTTGGCATTTATAAAAACACGTTTAAAATCTTTAAGAAAAGCAATTTCTTTTTTGCTTAATTTTTCTTCCTCTTCTTCCTCGTCGTCTTCATCCACTTCGGCAAAAGGGCTTGCATCTATAACAAACAAGCGTATGGCTTTGCCAATTTGCGGCGCGGCAATACCAACCCCATTTGCGGCATACATGGTTTCAAACATGTTTGCAATAAGGGTATCTAACCCTTCGTAATTTTTATCAATATCAACGCTCACCTTTCGTAAAACAGGGTCGCCATATACAACAACGGGTAAAACCATTTTTGAGTAATCTTAAAATTTTCCGCAAATATATTTTGAATTAAGTAATTCTATCAATTTTGTTGGGTTTTATTTTAACTAAGGGCGCTTTAAGCCGTTATTTAAAATATTTTATCTTTGAACACCATGATAAAAAAATATTTATTGCTGGCATTTTTGCCTTTTGTTGTACAAGCTCAAAATGATGTAAGTAATTCGTTTTCGAATACAGAATCGTTTGGAGCTGTTTATCAAGCCGACTCACTTTACTGGAAAAACCGTAAACCAAACGCGGCTTACTGGCAGCAAGATGTAAGCTATAACATTAAAGCAAAACTAATTGACAGCGTAAATGTGGTAAGCGGAGATGAAACATTAACCTATTACAACAACTCGCCCGATGAACTGCCTTTTGTGTTTTTTCATTTATACAGCAATGCGCAAACCAAGGGCTCGTATATGTCGGATTTATATAAAAACAACGGCGTAAAACTACGTTATGGCAGGTATCGCAATGCTGGTTTAGGCACTGATGTTGAGAGCATTGCCATAAACGGGCAGGCTTTAAAAACTGAGGTAGATAATACCGTAATGAAAGTGTGGCTGCAAACACCTTTAAAACCGGGGCAATCTGTTACATTTACTATAAAATTTAAAACCTATTTTGATAACGATGTGCTGTTGCGTAACCGCATGAAATTATTTGGGTATTTTGGGTATAAACATTATAATTTAGTGCATTGGTATCCGCGCATTTCGGTGTATGATGCCAAGCAGGGCTGGGATACCGACCAGCATATGGACCATGAGTTTTACGGCGATTTTGGCGCTTTTCATATAGAGCTTACGTTACCTAACCAATACATTTGCGACGGCACAGGGGTTTTACAAAACGAAAAAGAAGTTTTGCCGGCAGACCTACGCCAAAAATTAGACATTGCCAATTTTGCTAAAAAGCCTTTTGGCTCGGCACCGTCAGAAATTATTAAGCCCGATGGTACGTATAAAACTTGGATTTTTAACGCCATTAATGTACACGATGCCGCTTATTCGTTTGACCCTACATACCGTATTGGCGAGGCTAAAGCGGGTAATGTGCGTTGTATTGCATTAGCACAGGAGCAACATGCCGGTGCCTGGCAAAATGCGGCTGAATATGTGGCAAAGGTTATAGAAAACAATTCTAAAAATATTGGTCAATACGCCTATCCGAAAATGATATCGGCCGATGCCGAAGATGGTATGGAGTACCCTATGATAACGCTTAACGGAGGATCGGACCCGGGTTACAGGGGTTTGTTTATTCATGAAATTTCGCATAATTGGTTTTTTGGCATGGTGGGCAGCAACGAAACATACCGCGCTTTTTTAGATGAAGGCTTTACCCAGTTTTATACCTGTGATGGCTGGGAAAATATAGAGGGGAAATACAATAAGTACCCCAAAATAAAAAACGCGTTTATACGCAATCATACCGATTCGGTTCCTTACCGGGAAACTAACGCGTATTTAAGATTTTTTAATGATGTATTACGTGGCGATGAAACAACATTAAACACACATAGCGATGCTTTTAACGGAGCCCTGTTGCATGGCGGGGGTTATGGCATGGTGTACATGAAAACCACGGTTATGCTTTATAACCTGCGCTATGTATTGGGCGATGATGTGTTTAAAGCTGCCATGCAACATTATTTTAACCAATGGAAGTTTTGCCACCCGTACCCTGAGGATTTTAGAAACTCAATTATACAATTTACGCATAATGATTTAAACTGGTTTTTTGATGAGTGGCTTGAAACCGCTAAAACAATTGATTATGGAATTAAAAAAGTAAAAAAAGTAAAAGGCACAACCGATAAATATGCCATAACCTTTAAACGAAAAGGGCGTATGCAAATGCCTATAGATTTTACGGTTGAAACAACCACTCGCGAAAGCTATAATTTTTACATACCCAACACCTGGTACGAAAAAAAAACAACTGCCACCATATTGTCCCGCTGGATTGGCTGGGATAAAGTAAAACCGCTTTACACGGCAACAGTTACTATTCCATCAGGTGAAATTAAAAATGTAGTGATTGATACGGCGCATATTATGCCCGATGTAAATGCATATAATAATGCAAAACCACGCAACTTGTCTTTTGGTTTCGACTCTAAGGTTGCTAACCCGCCTAATAGAAATAAATACCAGTTATACGCCCGCCCATCACTTTGGTATAATGGCTATGACGGTGTAAAAGCAGGCGTACATTTTAATGGAAACTATATGAACTACAAACATATTTTTGATGTAACCGTTTGGATAAATACACAAATGGGGCAGGCTTATTTGGATAAAACCACATCG
>DATFTU010000311.1:0-3981 GCA_035261565.1 Bacteroidia bacterium | reverse complement strand
TTCGTATACGCGCAATATCATACCACTGCCAAATTGGTCATAAAAATTTCCGGCGGTAATATCTAACTTTTCGGTTTTATAACGGGCATAACGATATGGAATTCCGGAACCCTGATAACGAGGGTCAAACCCCTGCATTACAGGATTGTAACTTTCATATCTTAAACCTGCCGAAAAATTGCCGCGTATGTAGTTTATGTTGCCAAACCCATTTGACAATACTTTTTGAGGTACAATAGGAGCTCCAATAGACGTATCTTTATTATAGTACTGAGCGTCAATCTGAAAATTACCATGTATAGACTCAACAATATCTTTAACTTGAGAAAACATTGGGGTACTACAAAATAATACTCCTACATAGTATATAAATTTTTTCACCGTAATTTAGTAAGTTTAATGTTCCAGTTTTTCACCTTTAATAAGGTGTTTAATGTTTTCATACAGGTAAACTTCATCGCCTTCTGCGTATGAATTATGAGACCAAACAATTTCTCCCTTACCATCAATTATAAATGTGTGTGGCACAACATTTACATTCATTGCACGCTTAAAATCCTGGTTGTCGTCAATATAAACTTCGTAAGGCCAGCCTTTTGTTTTTACATCAGTAACTACTTTAGGCATAGTACGTGCATCATCGATAGATACAGCGATAATTTTTACGCCGGTTTCCTTTTGCCAATCAGCATAATCATCCATTATATTATCTAATTCTTTTTTGCAAGGTTTGCACCATGTTGCCCAAAAACTAATAATAATTGGTTTTCCGTTATTGGTAAAGGTTGATGTACTTACTTTTGAGCCGTCTAAATTTTTTATAGTTACAACCGGAATTTTGCCTCCATCGACCCTAAAAGCCATAGAACAAATTGCTATTGCTACTATTGAAATAATTACTTTCTTCATAAAATGAATGGTAATAAAATTAACTGTATATTATTTAAAAAAATCCCCCCGTTTTTTTCGGAGGGATTTTTTTAGAGTTTACAAATTTATTTTACAATACTAACTTTGGTAATATGAATACCACTTTCTGAAGAGATTAATAAAGTATACATACCATTAGCTAATTGATCGGCAGAGATGTTTATTAAATTTTCTCCGGCGTTAAAATTATAATTATTAGTAAGTACAACCTGTCCGGTAATATTGCAAAGAGAAACAGTTGCTTTTTGCGCCGAGTTTAATGTTACATTAACGTTAAAGTTGTTGTTTGTAGGATTAGGATATACAGTAACATTTTTAAAATTACTTTCTGTTTTAATACCAGAACTAATGGTTGGTGTAATTGATTTAGAATTTAAAATATGCCCGGTAGTAACATCGATAAGCAATAAATCAGCGGTTAATTTATTTTGGTTCCATGTAGATGTTAAAGGCACATTATTAAATGAATAGTTGTATGTTGTACCTGAAGTCATAGAAGCAGGAAGGCTTCCTGATTGACCTGTGAAACTACTTACAATTACACGAGCAACGTGGTCGTACCACATTTGCGCTGCAGGAATTGGGTTAGGTGATGTTTGCCAGTTATGACCTGCGCCTACTAATGGTTGATTTTGCGAAGTAGAACTGTAATAATTATGCTGAGCATATGTACTTGTTGTGCTATGTACACTATCTTCAGTAATTACTAATGCCAATTGGTATGTTCCGTTCAAATCAATTGCAGGTTTAGTTGTTGTTGAAACATTCATAACGGTACCTGTAATAACAGCAGATAAAGTTAAATCGGCAAAACCAAAATCACCATTATGGTCAGCATAGCCAGTAAATATGTCCATTGGGTCTAAAATTTCTTTTCTATCAACTGCAATACTTGGAAAACCATTAAAATTTGGTAAACCAGTTAAGCCATTATCATAAACGGTTACAGCCATTGGGTCTGTACCACCTTGTTTATCGTGTACAGCAATTAAAGTAACATTATTAGGATGTACCACTTTCATAGAATCCATAAAAACAGCACCACGTGGGCACCAACCGCACCAACAGCCTGTACCTTCTTCAACAACCATTTGATGTGTAGGCAAGAAAGAAGCCCCAACCAATACTGTATTTAGTGTATCATCTGTTTGGTTGGCATCACCCGTTAATTGAACCCATGATTTGATAGGATGACTGCCTAACGTTACAGTGTATGGAGTACTGATTGTGAATGATGAAGTATCAAATGTTGAAATGTTTATTGTTTTTACATCACTCCAAGTAGTTGTACCATCCGTATATTTTACTGTATATGTTGTAATAGGATTAAGCCCTAAGTTAGTTACAAGACCACTTATAGATATGTTATTACCTGCCAAGGTATAAGAAGCTGGGTCGCCAGTTGCAGGAATAATAGTGGTATACTGTATAGCGTTATTTGGTGGTACGGTAATAGCAATATTATCTATTGCAGCTCCATATTCCCAAGAATCTGTACTGTTATAAACAATTGCTAAATTTATATTTTGCCCTGCATAAGAAGACAAATCATAATGAGCTGTTGCCCAAGCATTAGTAGTTATAGGAGGAACATCTGCCAACTGAGTCCAAGTTGTACCACCATCAGTAGATACATTTATATTAAAGTCTTCAAATCCAACAGAAGTTTGAGCACCAAAAAAATAATAATCAAAACTCAACCAAGCTCCGGCAGTTATACCATTTATAACTGATGTTTTCATTGTATCATTGCAAGTAGGCGAACCCTGACCAAGTGCATCGCTATTCATAATAGCAAATGTTGTATGCGCAGGAGGCGCAAAGCTTCCACTTGAAACAGCTGATGTGGCTCCAAAAGTCCAACCTGTGCCATCTGTATTAGTTAAAACCCAACCTGCAGGTGGGTTTGTACCTTCAAAATCTTGTAAGTAAGGTACTTGTGCAACTCCCATCATGCTTAAGCATAAACCGGCTGCAAGTGATAAAGTAGTTTTTTTCATGAGTTATTTATTGGTTATTTGGCAAATGTAGCTTAATGCTTTAATTAATCAAATTTAACTTATACTTAATGTGTTAAATGTTAAAAAAAAGTATTAATTTAATATAGAATGTTATATATTTACGTCAAATGAAAATTTAAGTAAAACCATTTAACTAAAACTACAATTGAAAAAACAATTACTTTATTTATCGATTTTATGTGCTTTATGTTTTAAAACAAAAGCGCAAAGTATTCATATAATTGACACAAGTGGTGCTACAAGTGTTGCACTGCCAAGTTATACAATATCAGTTGATGCCGATTCATCTAACGCAATATTATTTTGGGTAAAAAACACCACTTCTTCTCCTATTAACATACAGTTAAAAAGTTATGTTGTATCTAATTTAGGAGGTGATTTAATTTCGTATTGTATTGGTACGCAATGCCATTCTGCCGGTCAGCCGGCAACGGCAAATACATCTATTCCGGCAAACGGAACACTTACTAACAATGGTTTACTGCTTGATTTTACAGATTTTGCAGGCTCGGGATATTCTGAGGTTTTATATACACTATTTAATGCAGCTCATCCAACTGATTCTACTTCAATTACAATATATTATAACATAACCACAACCGGTATTAAATCTTTAGCGGCTGCCAATTATCATATTTCAAATATAAGCCCTAATCCGGCTAATAATAGCGTATCACTTAACTACGATTTAAAAAATACCACACAACCCGCTTCGGTTAAAATATACAATATGCTGGGCACACCTGTAAAGACGGTTACTTTGGAGACATACTCGAATAACACTAAAATAGATATTACTTCGTTAGAAGAAGGTATTTATTTTTACTCGGTAGTTGTTGGTGGAAAAGCTGTTAAAACAAGCCGTTTGGTTGTAGCCAGATAAAATGTTTATTTTTTAGGATTTCTGTTTCTCTTAGCTTTATAAAAAGTTGATATTTTTTTGTTATTCCTTTTATAACAAGCATTTTATTACCAAATATCTGCTATTTTTGGGGCGCACTTAAAAAAATTATTCCAAACCATATAATAT
>DATFTU010000310.1:0-2317 GCA_035261565.1 Bacteroidia bacterium | reverse complement strand
CAAATCCATAGTCATTACACGCGTTGCTCCGGCTACGGCTAACATATCGGCCACTAATTTGGCGCCAATGGCCACGCGCGGCTGGTCTTTTCTATCCTGGCGGGCGTAACCAAAATAAGGTAACACAGCAACAATTTCCTGTGCCGATGCACGTTTGGCGGCATCAATTAACAGTAAAAGCTCCATCAGGTTTTCTGCCGGCGGCATGGTAGATTGTATTAAGAATACCTTTTGCCCACGCACACTTTCTTCAAACGAAATCTGAATTTCGCCATCGCTAAAGCGAATAAGCTTTACTGCGCCTAACGACGAGCCATAAGAAGCTGCAATTTTAGCAGCCACTTCTTTAGAGGCACTTCCTGCAAAAAAACTTACTTTCGATTCCATAATTAGGGCTGCGAAGCTAATAAAATTAAAGGAATTGTACAACTGCTATTTGTTCCTTTTGCCCTTAAAACCCGTTAAAGGCATTTTTATTACCCCATGGGCCATTTAATTTCAACCAAAGTGCCTGTGGCTGAGCCTTTTGCGTCGTATAAATCAATAAAATTTACGGTATAATCTAACTGTTGTATGTGGCTTAAAATACGTAAACGGTCGTTGGTTATTTTCATACCCAGCGAGGCATGGTTTTTTCGCGATTGGTTTTTTATTTCGGTTGCCTTTTTTCGGCCAATTCCGGTATCCTCAACCGTGGCGTAAATAAAATGGTCTTTGGTAAAAAAACGTATTTTTAAAAAGCCGTGGGCATCTTTGGGCACCAAACCATGTAAAATGGCATTTTCAACATAGGGTTGCAAAAGCATGCTGGGTATTTCTTCATAATCTGCATCTACAGTATCGTCAACTTCTATCGTATAGTCAAATAAATCACTAAACCGCATTTTTTCCAAATCAATGTAAATTTTAAGCGCGTTAATTTCTTCGTTTAAAGTAACAGTTGGTTTTTCCGAATTATTTAAAATCATGCGCATTAATTTGGCAAAACGGTTTAAATAAAAAACAGCCTCTTCGCTTTTATTATTTAAAATAAAATGTTGGATGGAGTTAAGAGAGTTAAATAAAAAATGAGGGTTCATCTGGGCTCTTAAAGCTTTCAGTTCATTTTTGGCAATTTCAACCTGGGTTTTGCTTTCTTTTTCCTGCTCTTTTTTAAGCTGGTTTAAGCGTATTTGAAAAACAACATAAACAGCCAGTGCAATAAACCCAAGTAAGCTTAGTATAAACCACCAGTGCTGCCAAAAAGGCGAATCGACTGAGAAAGCAAATGTAAGTGGCTCGGTGCTCCAAACCCCCTGGTTATTACAGCATCTAACTTTAAAAACATAATTGCCGGGAGGCAGGTTACTGTAAGTAACATTGTTTTGCGTAGTGGTGGGGCTCCAGCTTTTTTCAAAGCCTTCTAATTTATGTATGTATAAAACCTTGTCGGGGTTGGTTAAACAAATACCAATAAAATCAAAACGTATGTTGTTTAATGTACTGGCCAGTTTTGCATTTTGCGGCAGCAGGGTATCATCATAAAATAGTTTTAATTTGGTAAAAGATAAACGGGCTTCGTTATCGTTATTAATATATTTTACCGGGTTGTGTTTTACCAACCCGTTTACAGTGCCAAACCAAATAGAGCCTGCGCTATCTATACATAAGCCACCTGTGTTACACTCTAAACCTTTAAAACCTTCGGTTTTACCAAACGATAAAATATTTTTTACATGTGCATGAAAAAAAGTTTGCAAATCAATTTTGTTAGCGCCTTGGTTTGTGCCCGCCCATAAGGTTTGTTCATTATCAGTTAATAATAATGAGTATACCAAGTTTGAGCTTAAACCATCATCTTCACTAAATTTTTCGGTTGTTTTGTTTTCAATATTAACTACGTAAACGCCATCTAAAGTTGCTACATATAAGTAATTATTGCTGGCAACTTTTACATCCAGTACGGCGCGTGTTTGTATACCATAAGCCGTAGTAACATCGCTTATGGTTTTGCCGTCATACAAAAACAAACCACCTAAAAACGAGGCAATGTAAATATTGCCCTTCTCATCTTCGCACATGCTTGAAAGCTGAAACTCAGCCGCCGTTGGCGGTGTTGGCAGTTTATAATATGTAATGTTTACTTTTGGGTAAGCATTAATGTTTTCTACACGGGCTACTTGATTTTTTAAACCTGCCCACAAATTATTTTTTTTATCGATATACAATACATGAACAAAATCTTTTTGTAAAAAAGTTGCCGCGGTTATTTTTCCGTTAAATTCATAGCATAAACCTTTACTTGAACCAATCCATAAACGGTTTAAACTATCAACCG
>DATFTU010000309.1:0-18477 GCA_035261565.1 Bacteroidia bacterium | reverse complement strand
TTAGGTTATGTAAATAACCCGATTGTAGAAACTGATACTTTCAGGATATATTCAACTACTTGCTTTCTTCATTGTTCTAACCCAAGCACGTATGGTTTATATTTAGATAATGGTACAGGTTATTCGGTAAGAGATAATTATTTTACCAAATATGGTTCGGGTTTTACAAATTTAATTTACGGTACTATTGCTAATAATACTCAAAATACCGATATTATTTATAGAAATACCTTTAAATCGGTTAATTATGGAAATCAGGCACAGTTTCAAAATTATATTTACAACGGAGCCTTTCCTTACAATGATAATGGGTTACAATACTATTGCAACACTTTTGTTGATAGTACTATTTCAAATGCAGATATTTTTGTACCGGGTACTCTTTCAGGCAGCAATATAGGAACAGGCACTACAACGTACTCGGCGGGCATTGGATTTAATCAAGGTTACGGTAATTCAGGTACTCCCGCTAACGGCGGCAACCATTTTAGTCATACCCCATCAGGCGTAGATTATTATATTGATACGGTAGTTAACAGAACGTATAATAGTGTGTATCTATATAACTGCGGCGGTTCATGTACAGGTTCGCCTTATATACCAAGAACGTATAGAAACCTTTCTCCATCAGCAACAACATATACATATAACTGTGCGCTTAATATATATACTTGCCCTGGCTGCCGCACAACAGACCCTAACCAAGCATTGCTTAGTCAGGCAGATAGTTATTTGCAAACTTATAACAGTTTACAAACGCAGATAGACGGAGGAAACACAAGTAATTTATTATCCTTTGTAAATAATAACGGTAACGCACAGGCTGTATATAATAGCTTAAATGCCGCTGCACCATATATAAGTGATGAAGTTTTAGAGGCTTATATAAATGGTAATTATCCTTCGAGCGATATAGCACAAATTCTAACGGCTTGTTCTCCGCTTACTGATAATGTAAATAATATAGTAAAGGCTTCTGCTCTTTCTTCTGCAATTAAAACACAGATAAATTCTTCACAAACTGGAAAGTCAAAAATGGGGCAATTAAAAACGGAGATGAGCGCAGCATTTACAAGTCGCCATTTGATTTTAGATGAAGTGATAAGAGCATATATAAATGATACCATTCCTGCCAATGTAAAAAAAGGCTACGCTATAATGAAAGTTAAAGCTTTGGAACTGCCTGCAAAAAACCAAGTTCAGGTTGGTATTGATATACACGATTCTGCTATGGCTGCAAATGCTTTAAATCAGGTACAAAATGCAGAAGGGCAATCTAATTACGTAAAACTGCACACTATACTATTACAAAATTTAAGTGTTCCGGCCGAGCAGTTAATGCAAAATGCATCTGTTTTAAATGATGTATTGGCTATGGCTACTGACAGCAGCGACAGGTTTACATATTATAAAGCAAATGCTTTATTACAAACAGTAGGTAAATCTAATTACGTGCCGTATGTACAACCTGCGAATACCCCAAGCAATACTCCGAATGGGGCAAATCAACGTACAACAACAAGTATTGAAACTCCTGTGTTAAGCCAAAGTACTTTGATTAACCAGCCAAACCCTTTCAAAGAAAGCACGACCGTAAAAGTGAATGTGGTTGAAAAAAGCGAAAATGCTTATATAGTTGTTAGCGATATGGTGGGTAATGAAGTTGCACGCTACCAAGTACAACAAGGTGAAAACAATATAACAATTAATGCAGGCAGCTTAAACCAATCGGTTATGTTCTGCACACTTGTTATAGATGGTAAACGAATTAAAACAAATAAAATGGTTTTAATTAAGTAACTTAGCTTTACTAATTAGAACGGTAACTCTATTTAGTGATAATTGAAAAGCCGCCTCTTTAAAGGGGTGGCTTTTTTTACTCCATAAATAATTAAAAAGTAATTGTGTAGCAATTAAAAAGTATTTGAAATGGAATTGAAAAACATTAAAAAAGATTGACTTTATTTGCTTTTTAAAGATAAACCTCAATTTTTAAAAGATGTCATCTATAAAAACCAAAGAAAAAGACCAGGAAGAAGATTTTATTCACTTTACCATGCGCCGTAAAAACGCATGTAAGTATTTTATGTACACGCAAAAACTCGAAAAAATATTCGAGCAGGAGAAGTTAATAGGAGCAAAGAGCATTTACCACAAATTAATAGACCTTTTTGTTTTAGAAGAAGATGAGTTAGAAAATCTTTCTTTCAAAATGACTGATGAATATACTGGTAAAGTAATTTCACGTTTTGCAAAAGATAAAGCGTATAATTTTGAAGTAAAAAGACGGGTACAAAATGAAAGATATGATAAGACAACTACTTATATAGATATTGATACTGGAAAAAATGTACCTAAAACCATTATCCAAACATACAGTAGCCAAGAAATGATAAGACAAGCCGTGAATTCGGTAGTTTCTGTTTCCTTAAACAAAGAGGGGAAAAAATATAAAAAAGAGGAAATAATAAGGGCATCTTATATAAATATTATAAACTACGTTTCAAAAGACAAAGAACTTTCCGAAATTATTTCACACTACAAGGCTACCGTTATAGCAGGCTATATTGCAATGGAATTCGGTTTTACCTTGTCTGCCGATTTAAAGCCTATCAATATAAAGGAAATACCACCGACAAACGAACAGATTTATAATGCCGTAAAATACTTTACAGACCCTTTGAACACAGCAAACAAAAAGAAGAAACACAAGTAAAGTAATTTATTTCGCTTTAAAACATTTTTTCATTCCGATAAAAATTACACCCCTGATTATTTTCTAACTGCTTATTTTCCAATAAGTAGTCTTATCAATTCAGCATAAGTACGTAAAAAAGGAAGTAAAATTTACGTACATAAAAATCCAACAAAAAGTTAAGTACTTAACTTTTTGTTCTTTATTTCTGTACCAAGATTTTTTCATTTGCCTTTCCTTTGTTGTCGAATTAGCAGGGTAAGTGCTTTATTCAACAAACAATCATAAACAACTATATGAGTTTATTAGATAACGCCGCTCCTACTTTAAAACACACAAAATGACAAAAGTAATTGTAACAACATCAGATGAATTAGAAAACCTAATTCAAAACTCTGTCCGTAAAGCCTTAAATGAGCAATCGGATAAATCAGAAACCAACCAACCCGAGTTTTTAAATTTAAAGGAAGCTGCCAAGTATTTAAACTTGGCTAACCAAACCATTTATGGTTTAACTTCTAAAAATGAAATTCCTTTTTTAAAACGGGGCAAAAAACTCTATTTTAAAAAATCTGAATTAGAAAAATGGATTAACGAGGGCAAACGTAAATCTATAGATGAAATTAAAAAAGAATTGGAAGGGTAAATCATGGTAAACTTAAATGTAAATGAAGTCTTAGTCGATAATTCAGAGGATTTAAAATTTAAAAAACATTTGGTTTCTTGTTTTAAATCCGTAACCGATAAAATGGCAGTTAACGAGCCGATTTTAAAAATTTTAAGTCAAATTAAAAGCGAAGATTTAAAATTAAAAGTCGAGAAAATACGTACAACCCCTGATAAAACTGAAAGGGAGCTTTTAAAAAAACAATTACCCTGTATAACGGTATCAGGCGTTTTTAAAAACGGGCATGCCGCTAAAGATTTAAAAGAGCATAGCGGTTTAATTCAAATTGATTTTGATGCCGTTTTAAATTTAAAAGATTTAAAAGAAAAAATCTGTGGGGATATTTATACCTATGCCTGTTTTATAAGCCCGTCGGGAACAGGATTAAAAGCAATTGTAAAAATTGTACCCGAATTTCACTTAGAAAGTTTTGAAGCCCTTACAGCATACTATGCCGTAAAATATAATGCGTTTATGGATGCTAAATGCAAAGATGTGGGGCGTTTAATGTATCTAAGTTATGATGAAAACCTTTTTATAAATGAAAACGCTATGGTATTTGATGTAATAAAAAATAATGTAGAGCAGGCAATAGAACAACTTGAAAACACACAAACCGACATTACCGTCGATTATGACAACTGGTTAAAAATTGGTTTTGCCTTTGCAGAGCAATTTGGCGAGGCAGGTAGGGATTATTTTCATAGGGTAAGCAAGGTTAACGTAAAATACGAAAACGAGGCTTGCAATAAACAATATGATAATTGTTTAAAAAGTTCGGGCGAAGGTGTTACGATAAAAACATTTTTTCATTTGCTTAAAGAAGCTGGATTAACAGATTTAAAAACCAAGCAATACGTAAAACAAAATGTCAAATCAAACGCAAAAAATGGCTTACCTACTTTAAATAATAGCCATACTGCCGATAAACCAATAAATGAAACCTCTAAAATTTATATTGTAGAGGAATATTTAAAAGAACAATACGATTTACGTTATAATGAAGTTACGGCAGAAATAGAGTGCAAAAATGAAGATAACAACAAGTTTGAACCTATAAACGAAAACAGGATTTACATTGATTTACGCAGAAATAACATAAGTATCTCGCAATCCGATTTAGCTGCTTTGCTTCGTTCCGGCAGATTGCCTGTTTTTAATCCTATTAAGGACTACTTTAATAACTTACCCAAGTGGGATGGAACAACCGACCATATAGCAGAGCTATGTACTTATGTTAAGGCAAGCGACCAAAATAGATTTAATACACAATTTAAAAAAATGTTAGTTCGCTGTATTGCTTGTGGCTTTGGGATTGCGTTTAATAAACACGCCTTTATATTAACAGGTGGGCAGAGCGGAGGCAAATCATCTTTGTGCCGTTGGCTTTGCCCTGAAGCGTTACAAGGCTACTATACGGAGAATTTAAGTGCCGATAATAAAGACAACTTAACGAGCCTTTGCCAAAATTTCATTATCAATTTAGATGAACTGGCAGCACTAAGCAAGATGGATTTAAACGTATTAAAGAGCATGTTAAGCAGGGACTATGTTAAAGTGCGATTGCCTTATGATAGAAAAGCAACCGTACACAAACGCAGGGCAAATTTTTTTGGTTCAACAAACAAGGATGAGTTTTTAAACGATGAAACGGGTTCAGTAAGATGGCTTTGTTTTTTAATTTTATATATAAACTGGAATTATAAAAATGATTTGAATATAGATTTAATTTGGGCACAGGCTCTTTCACTGTTTAATTCGGGTTTTAAATATGAGTTGACTGCCGAAGAAATAGAAGAAAACGAAAATGCCAATGCACAACATCAATTGAGAAGCCCCGAATTGGAATATTTAACGGCTCATTTTATGCCATCTGCTAAAGGGCAACCCTTAGCCGAAGCCATGACAGCCACCTCTATTATTAGCCGTTTAAGAGAAGCTAATTTAACGTCTATGAACTTAAATGTAACTAATATGGGCAAGGCATTAAAAATGGCGGGCTATAAACAAACAACAGAAAGAGTGGGAGATAATAAAATACCTGCCAAAATATATTATTTGCGTTTTTATCCTACTACACTTACTACAAATGTCTGAAACCGTAGTAAATACTAATGTAGTAGGTGTAGTAAGAACTAAAAAAAAACCTACTACAACCTACTACACAAACTCTATAAGACTTGCAACCATTTTTGTAGTAAGTAGTAAGTGTAGTAGGCGCATTTTTACATTTTATAAAAAAATATATGCAACTCTTTTCTGTAACCCCTAAAAAAAGTGAATTATCTAACCATTACAGTAAAGAAGATTTAAAACGAGGCTTTTTAATTCAAACCTTAAATTTAAAACGAGTGATTTAATTTAAAAGGTTTGCTCTTTAAATTTTAAAAAGTCAGCCAAGATTTAAAAGATGTACCTTTTTAAAATTTTAAAAACGGTTTTAAATATTTAAACCCCCAATATTTAAAATATTTAAACCCTGTATAGATATAATTTAAATACTTTCTTTTTAAATTTTAAAACTTTGCAGCGTTTACGGGCATTACAGAGGTCTAAATTTAAAACAATTTAAAAAAATACTGCCAATTTTAAAACATTTCGGGTTTAAATTTTAAATATTTCTTTTTAAAATTTTAAAAACTCTGTTTTTTTTAAATTAATATTTAAAAGAAAATCGTTTTAAAATAGCTTTTAAATTTTAAAAATTACTCAAACTTTAATGTATCGTCCTGAAATAAGTTGACACGGTTATTAGTTAATCCTGATGTTAGTTGTCATTATTTTTTTTTAATCCTGACTTTAGTTGACACTGTTTTTTTAAATCCTAAAATAAGTTTACATGTAAAAAAACTTAATCCTGACATTAGTTGACGCAAATATATTTAATCCTAATCTTGGTTGACATTAAATTTTATTAATCCTAAAATAAGTTTACAAAAACACATTTAATCCTGACATTAGTTGACAACGGAGGTTATTGGCTCTAAAGGTTTTCTATACGTCTTCCACCGTTTTTTCAATAGTCCTTCAAGTTTAAAAGCTTCATTAGGAGTTAAATAGTTGCAACTGGCGTGTGGGCGAATGTTATTGTAAGTTTCAATAGCTTTATCTATTGCCTCTTGCGCCAGTTCAAAACTCTTATAACCTTTATCTAAGTCAAACTCACTTTTCAATATACCATTAACCCTCTCAGCTTGGGCATTCTCGTAAGGGTCGCCGTTAATGGTCATACTAATCCGTATACAATTAAATTCAAGTAGCTGTATGTATTCGTAACAACAGTATTGAAGCCCTCGGTCAGAATGATGCGTAAGCTTCTTAATTCCCTTTTGTCCTGCTATTTCTAATGCCATTTTTAAAGCATTAAGAGGGCCTTGTCTGCTAAGGTCTTCCCATAAACAATAACCGACAATCTTTCGGGAATAAGCATCTGTTATAAGACTTAAATAACAGTATTTTCCTGTCAATGTAATGTAGGTTATATCTGAAACCCAAACTTGATTAGGGTAACTAATCTCAATTCCTTTAATCAAATTCGGGTATTTATAAAATGGATGACCGGAATCTGTTGTTATAGGTTTACGTCTTTTTTTTCTTTTTACCAGTAAACCGTGTGCAGAAAGTGCATCAAATAATTTATCTCTACCAATGTCTATACCATGTTCTAAAAGTGGCTGTTTAATAAGGTGATATATTTTTCTGCCGCCAATACGTGGCATTTCACACCTATATTCCTCTACCAACTTTACTATGATGGCTTGCTGCATTACGAGAGCATCATCTCGTTTTAATAGCTTATAATGCGCTTGTCGAGTTTTACCAAACACGCCACAGATTGTTTTCATATTAAGATTTGGATACAACTGTTTTACTCTAAGGACGGTTTGGTGCCAGACTTTTTTCGGATTTCAATTTTTAATTGATTTTCCGCAATATCAATCATGGTTTCTAAAACGGTTATTTTAATTCTGGCAAGCCGTAATTCTTCCTGTACATTTTCTTCATTCAATTCTTTTCTTTCATTTGTAGATTGAATAAGTGGTTGTGGTGGGGTTATTTCCATTTCAACGGAAGATAGTAATTCTTTTTGCGCTTCCTTGTATAGGGTTATCCATCGGTAAATTCCACCGTAGGATACGTTATACTTTTGTGCTAATTCAGTTATTGGAGTGGCATTTTGGAAAAATTCCTCGCAAATTTTTCTTGTAAAAGAAGGCTCATACATAATTGGCCGACCTCTGTTTTCTTTTTTTGTTTCCATTTGTTGACGTTTTATGTGTCAACCTATTTTAGGACAATACATAAAACTGAATATTTTTAAATTTAAAAAAATGGGAATTTAATTTTAAATAAAGTTTTTATTTAATCTTTAAAAGAAACTGATTTTAAAAACATTTAAATATTTTAGCCCTTAATAAATTCTATATTCATTTTACTGATTAAATTTTCTATCCTTTGCATTTCTGCCATTTGATTAAATTTATCTTCGGGAATACAGCAGTCAATAACCTTCTTTCCAATCAAAGATTATAATACTATTCTTTTCAATAATATATTATTGATTGTTATTGTTGCCTATTCAATAGTAATATTGGTTAGTTTGAGTAATTGTTTAAACCATGTTTAAACCGATTAAAATAAAAAGGCTTTCAATTTTACCTGAAAGCCTTATTTACCTAATAGTGGAGAATATCGGAGTCGAACCGACGACCTCTTGCATGCCATGCAAGCGCTCTAGCCAGCTGAGCTAATCCCCCAGTATAATAAAGAACAAACTACTTTTTTGTCTTATAAATTTCTGACTTCATAATGCCCATTTTATTAAATAAATGAACAAATGAGGTACCTAATACACCCATACCATATTTCATACTACGCCTGAAATTAATAGACGATGCATCATCAAAATATTTAGTAGGGCAGGTAATTTCGGCTATTTCAAAACCCGCATAAAATACCTGGCTTAGCATTTGGTTATCAAATACAAAATCATCGCTGTTGGCATGGTAATTAATGGTTTTTAAAATATCTGCATTAAAAGCTCTGTAACCGGTATGATATTCTGATAACTTTTGGTTTATTAATATGTTTTGAGATAATGTAAGAAAACGATTAAAAATGTATTTATACATGGGCATTCCTCCTTTAAGGGCGCCCTTGCCTAAAATACGAGAACCTAACACACAAGGATATAAATCTAATGCCATTATATATGACATGGAATGGATAAGTTTTGGAGTATATTGGTAGTCAGGGTGCAACATAATAACAATATCGGCACCAAGTGCAAGGGCTTTATCGTAACAGGTTTTTTGGTTGCCACCATAGCCTTTGTTTTTTTCGTGGCGTATAACATGCTTAATGCCAATTTCTTTACCTACTTCACTGGTATTATCTTTGCTATGGTCGTCAACCAATACAACTTCATCAACGATATCAAAAGGAATTTCATCGTAAGTGCGTTTTAACGTTTTAGCCGCATTATAAGCCGGCAGCACTACAACTATTTTTTTTCCGTTAATCATACAAATTAGTAAGTGTGCAAATATAAAAAATATGTTTGAATTGTGATATGGGGTATGAAAGACTATTATACCTGGCATAAACCCCAATAATACAGCCAATAGATAGCCTTTATTTAATTTTTTAAAAACAGCGTATAATGATAACTTTGCCATACCAATGTTAGTGAAAACGCTACATATTTATTTAATTAAAAAATTTATTCCCCCATTTATAGCTACGCTATTTATTGGCATGTTTATTTTTTTTATGATTTTTTTGTTTACCTATATCGATGAAATTATAGGAAAAGGTGTTGATAATATTACACTTGCAAAAATGTTTGGCTACATGTTTGTTACATTTTTATCTCCTTCTATGCCTTTGGCTGTATTACTCTCATCAATTATGACATTTGGAAATTTAGGCGAAAATTATGAGTTGGCTTCTATGAAATCGGCTGGTTTATCTCTTTTATCTATTATGCGCCCGCTTTTATTTTTTGTTTTTGGGTTAGCCATTTTTTGTTTTTTATTTAATAATTACACCCTGCCTTATATACACTTAAAAGCCGGCCGGTTATTATATGATGTACGTAGTTCTAAACCGGCCGTTAATATAAAAGAGAGTATTTTTTATAATGGTATTGAGGGGTATAGTATTCGTATCGGCAAAAAAGACAATGACGGTATTACCATACACAACATTTCTATTTATGACCATAGCGCCGGCCGAGGAAATGTTACGCAGATGTATGCAAAAGATGGACAAATATTTATGTCGGCAAATAAAAAGTTTTTAAGCATAAAACTTTTTAATGGCACGCGTTATGAGCAACCTGTAAAAGATGCCCGCGAAGAACGAACCAGGCCTAACATGATTATGCACTTTACCGAAGAAGAAATTAATATTGATTTGAGTAAAGTAAAAATGCAGCAAACTGATGAAAATTTGTTTAAAAACAATGCCGAAATGATGAATATACGCTTGCTTACCCAATATGCGGATACTTCAATTAAATACCGGTATCAAACATACGAGTTAACGTATAATCAGTTTCATAATTCATATTATTTTCAAAAAAGTGTAGCTCAGTGCAGGTTAAATGATTCATTACATACTAAACAAATTATTTCTATAGATGCATATTTGGCAAAACTTGCACCCGTAGCCCGAAAAAACTTATTAGAAGCTGCTTTAAATATGGCACGAAGTGCCGATTCGTTTATTGGCTCAAAAGTACAGGAAGAAGAAAATCAGGTTGCCGAACAGGCCAAACTTTCAACCGAATGGCATAAAAAATTTACCGTTTCATTTGTTTGCATTATTTTATTTTTTGTGGGCGCTCCGCTTGGTGCCATTGTACGCAAAGGTGGTTTTGGTATGCCTGTAGTTATATCGGTTTTTTTATTTATAACCTACTATGTAATTTCTATTACCTGCGAAAAAATGGTATTGCAGGATAAGTTAAATGATATTATAGGTATGTGGATAACAGCATGTGTGTTTTTACCCATTGGAATATGGTTATCGTTAAAGGCGGCTAATGACTCTCCTTTGTTTGATGCGGTTGTGTACGTAGATTTTTTAAAAAAAGTATTTGGAAAAAACAAAAAACAACATGCGGCTGTTACAACTAACCAATAAACCGCCATATCCTCCAAATGATGGCAGCTCAATTGCTGTGTACAATATGAGTTGTGGTTTAATAAACAACCAGGTTGATTTAACCTTATTGTGCATTAACACAAAAAAACATTTTAAGGCAGATAGCGAGGTTGATGCCGAGTTTAAAAGTAAAAGCAAATATCAATCTGTTTATAGAGATACGGATGTAACTACTTTAGGGGCGGCGCATAATTTGTTTTCTACACAATCATACTTTGTTTCAAGGTTTTATTTTAAAGAGTTTGAAGAAAAATTAATTTCTATATTAAAAGAAAAGGAGTTTGACGTAATTCAGTTAGAGAGTATTTTTTTGGGCAATTATATTCCACTGGTAAAAAAATACAGCAAAGCTAAGATTACTATACGTACGCACAACGCCGAGCATTTAATTTGGGAGCGAATGATTGCTAACGAAAGAAATTTATTAAAAAGAAAATATCTTTCGTTGCAAACTAACCGATTGAAGAAGTTTGAAAAAAATATACTACAGAGTGCAGACGCTATTGTTACCATAACGGATATAGATAAAAATTATTTTAAATACTGGGGTATTAAAGGGCCTTTTCATGTATCGCCAACTGGCATACAATTACCACAATATCAGGTTAACCATGCGGAAGAGTTACCTAATAGTGTATTTCATTTTGGTAGTATGGATTGGATGCCTAACGAAGAAGCTGTGTTATGGTTTATAAATAATGTATGGGCTAAGGTTTTAGAAAAAGTTCCTCATGCAAAATTTTATATAATTGGCAGAGGGATGAGCGAGAAAGTTTTAACCCTTAATAAACCCAATGTAGTTGTGGTTGGTAAAATACAAAATGCGGAAAAAGTTTACCACCATTATTCGGTTATGGTGGTGCCTTTACTTTCAGGCAGTGGTATGCGTATTAAAATGATAGAAGGAATGGCATATGCAAAACCAATTGTTTCAACAAATATTGGTGCAGAGGGTATAGCTGTTACAGGCAATAAAAATTGTTTGCTGGCCGATGATGCGGATGATTTTGCTAATGCAGTTATAGAGATTTTAAACAATACAAATAAAAAGAACTTATTACAAAATGAAGCCCGAAATTTTATCGAACAGCATTTTGAAAATAATTTCTTAGTAAAACAAGTAGTCGATTTTTATAAGACTTTGTAGAAGTGCTAATATGGTTTAAAATATTATTTTTTCTGTCGGCTTATGCCGTGGCCCATACATATATAGTGTATCCTTTTTTATTATCTATATTTTTAAAAAACAAAAAAAAGGTATCGGATAATGTATTTAAACCAACGGAAGAATTGCCTGGCATAGCCGTTATTTGTGCAGCTTATAATGAAGAGCGTGTAATAGAGCAAAAAATAGAAAGTATTTTTACTACCAACTATCCTGTAAATAAAGTTACTTTTTATATTGGTACCGATGCTTGTAGCGATAATACCGTTAACATCATTAAAAAACTGGAAACAAAATACCCCTCGCTTAAGCTGGTAGAATTTACTGAGCGTAGTGGTAAAATAAATATACTTAATAAGTTATGCTCTTTAGCTCAGGCAGATATTTTTGTTATGACCGATGCTAACGTGTTTTTTAAAGAAGATACTTTTTTTGAATTGGTAAAGCATTTTAAAAACGAAAATGTAAAATTAGTATGCGGCAATATTGTAAAACGCGCACTTAATACCGAAACTGTTACTAAAAACGAACTGCAGTATCTTAATTTTGAGAATTTTTTAAAAAGTGCCGAAAGCAACTTGTGGGATATTGTAATTGGAGCCGAAGGTGGTTGTTATGCTTTACGTAAAAATTGTTACCTAAATATACCGCCGCACTTTATTGCAGATGATTTTTTTGTTACCTGCCATGTGCTAAGTATTAATGGCAAAATTTTATTTGAAAACAATGCTGTTGTATATGAAGATGCAAGTGCTGAAACAAAAGGCGAGTTTAGACGTAAAGCTCGTATAGCTACAGGTAATTTTCAGAATTTAGTTTACTTCAAAAATTTGCTAACGAACCCATTTTCTAAAATTGGGTTTGCTTATTTATCACACAAGGTTTTGCGCTGGCTTACTCCTTTTTTCTTTCTACTAAATTGTATGTGTTGCATTTTTTTAGTGCAAAGTAATTTTGTATTTGCCTATATATTAGCAGCTCAATTATTTGTTTTAGTACTTCCTTTTTTTAATGAATTGCTTGAAAAAATAGGTGTAAAAATAAAACCTTTAATTTCGGTTTCGCACTTTGTTGTAATGAACCGCGCTTTATTTGTAGGCTTTATACGCTATTGTAAAGGGGTTACCAGTAGTGTTTGGCAACCTGTCAGGCGGTAAATAAATCTTTTTTTAAATCAGAAAAATATTTTTTCTTTTTTAAATAGTAATCAAAAACTATACTGCTTTGATAAATTTGATAGTTGCTGGGTTTGTAACCTGGAGCTGATTTAATTTCTTTTCGTAAACGCAAAGTGTTTTTAAAATTGGCATAAAATGAACAATGAGCCCGTATGATAGCCCAAGTATGTATGGGGTTTCCTTCTACAAAAAATTTAATACCTGCAACTCCGTCTAAAGCTAAACGAGCCATTATTTTTAAAAACAAGCTGCCACTTGCATTGTTTTTTGTGAGTGAAATTAAACTATTTCTAAAGTTTAAAAATGTTTTTTGTGGGCTAAGCTTATTAAGTGTACCTCCGCCAACATGGTATACAACCGCTGCCGGAACTACCATAACTTTACATTGCCTGTTTTTAATGCGCCAGCACAAATCAATTTCTTCCATGTGGGCAAAGTAAAAATCATCAAAACCTTTCAAATCATTATAAACACTGGCTCTTACAAACATGCAAGCACCGGTTGCCCAAAAAATTTCCTGGGGTTGGTTATATTGCGCGTTATCTTTTTCAAGGGTGTCGAAAATTCTTCCTCTGCAAAAAGGGTATCCATATTTATCTATAAATCCGCCACAAGCACCTGCATATTCAAATTCATTTTTTGCATTATACGAAAGTATTTTTGGCTGAGCTGCTGCAACAGTTTTATCGGTTTCCATTAAATTAATTATGGGCTCAATCCAATTAGAGGTTACTTCAACATCCGAGTTTAATAATATAAAATAACTGGCATCAACTTGTTTTAAAGCCTCGTTATAACCTTTGGCAAAACCGTAATTTTCTTTTAATTGTATAAGCCTGACAGCGGGAAATTCTTGCTGTAAAAATAAAACAGAATCGTCGGCGGAGGCATTATCAGCAACATAAATAGTTGCTGGTGAGCTATATTGAATTACGGAAGGAAGGAATTTTTTTAATAAATTTTTTCCGTTAAAATTTAAAATAACAACCGCAATTTTTAAACTCTGCATACATTTTAACGCGGACTGTTGAATAAATCGCTTGCACCATCGCCATAACTGCTTTGTGGTGTGGTTTGGTCGTAGTCCATAATCTGATTATTACGTTGCTTTAGTTTTATCTGCCAGCGGTCATCTCTCATCTCTCCGCGGGCATCACTATGCAATAGCTTAAAACACTTTCCATCTAAAGTGGGGTTATAAAACACAAACTTTTTATTGCTTTGAAATTGTCCGGTTGATGGGTTTTTAAGTTTATAATACTGCCAAATTTCATAGGGGTATGAGTCGGGCTCGCTTGGTACTTGTTGCGCGGCACTTGGTGCCCCATATTGTAAATAAACTCTGCCTCTGTCACTCATATAGCCCGGCTGGCCACCACAAGCATAAATTTTATTTACTTTTTTTACTTCTTCCCTATACACATGCCATGCAAGCGCAGGGTTTGGCGGGTTTCTGTTCTCCCAAAAAGCATATATATATTGTTGCATTAGCTTAATATTATTGCCATGCATTTGGTTATACTGCCAATCGCGTTCGCTGGTAGTAGATATAGGCCACAAGCAGGCAATATAATCTCTAAGTGTATCGGGGTTTGTTACCTGGCTAATAAATGTTCCGCTTGTATCAACGGTTTTTAAATTATCTAAAGCAATGGCAACATGTGGCGAAGTACGTGTGATAGCAAGCTTTTTTTGCGCTTTAAGTTGATTGTTGTTATCACGTATTTCAATAACTAAATTATAACTGCCCGTACTTAATTTTGTAATATCAAACTGCCCAATAAGCGGAACCACTTCTGCCGATTTTTGTTTAACAAACGTATAAAAGCCCGTAACAACTTCTTTTAGCTCAGCTGTTTCTATATAATAGGTAAATAAAAATTTAGAATCAGCGCCTAATTGTTTTGCTGTATTATAGGCTTCTATATAAAAATTAAGCCTGTCAACTTTTTCCGGAAAATGGGTTAACGGATAGGGTGTAATATCATACCCGCTTTTTGTAATTGACGAAGGTTGGTCAGATTTTATTACCGATTCGGCCAGTTCAATATCTGAAAAGCGTAAACTATCATTTAATTCGGCAATAACAACAGTTAATGTTCCTTTAGTGGGCTCAGCTTTGTCGTTGTTTACATCGGCAATTTTTATTTCGGCCTGATAAGTGCCTGGTTTTAAGGCATAACGCTGTAAATCAATAAAATTAGGTTTACGAGTTGTATCTAATATTTCGGGGCTAAGTAAATTATATACATTTGATGAAATGGATTTACCATCTTGGCTAAAATTAATCTCTACGCGTATTTTGCCTTGATATTTAACTTTTTGTTTCTTAAAAACCACCGAAGAACCCGATACGGATAAATACGTCTCTATATAACTGCCTTTGTCTGGGGCATAAAATATGGCGTAATTAAAGTTTGCCCTTACATTACTATGTGCGTTTAAAGCCAAAAAGGCTGTAAATACAACCAAATAAAAAAGTTTTTTCATATTTTATATGATTTTTAAGCTGGTAGGGACGCATAGCAAAAGTACAAATAATTTAGCCTAAATCCATAAATAAAGTAGTTCAATTTAAAAAAAATACTAATTTTGCGCCCGGAGAGATGGCAGAGTGGTCGATTGCGGCAGTCTTGAAAACTGTTGAGGGTCAAACCTCCGGGGGTTCGAATCCCTCTCTCTCCGCCAGATAAATAAACCCCAGCAAATAATTATTTGCTGGGGTTTAATGTTTCCAGCATTTACAGGCCTTTTAGAGGACTCTAGTGTAATTAGAGTAAAAAGGATTATACTGGATTTACACATTTTTTGCCACCAATTAGCCACCAAATTTTTTCATTATAGTTTTCGTCCTCCATAAAATATTGCACCAATAAAATACGTTTTATATAAGCGTATTTGAGTTGTAGCTACCACTAAATCGTTAAAACCGACCGTTTAAAAAGTTGTCGAGCTACAATGAAACAAAATTTATTTTCTCACCGTAAAAAATTAATAATATGAAAACAAGCATTCATTTTTATATACGCACAGACAGACCCGCAAAAGATGGAAAAGTCCCTGTTTGCCTTTTATTCCAACTGAGCAAAAACCAACGATTCAGAATAAACACAGGGAAATTTATCTCTTTAAAAAAGCAGTATCAAAAATTGACCTTAGACCAGTTAAAATCACTTACTATAAAAAGAGAAGATTTGTATGGCTGGGATTTACAAAAAGAAAGAGCTACAAAAGATTCTGAAAATTGGGAAAGGATAAATACCTATCTTGAAAATGAAAAAAGCAAAATCAATCAAATCATTGCTAAGTTCGAGCTATTAAATAAACCAATTTCAGTGCAAGGTTTTAAAAATGCTTATTTAAGGCCAAGTGGTTCAAGCACTTTTTATAGCTATTTCGTGAATGAGTTAAATAGAAGAAAACATTTTTTTTCCAAAGGAACTTATATCTGTTATATGGCCACCGTAACCAAAACAAACGGCTTTAAACCTAATTTAACATTAGCAGATATCGATTATCGGTTTTTAACCGAATATGAAAATCATATGCTAAAGCCAATTGCAGAAGGTGGTTTAGGTAATCTTGCTTCAACAGTAGCCAAAACAATGAGTACCATTCGTACCCTTTTACTAATGGCCATCAAAAATGGAGATTTTTCAATAGATGTTTACCCATTTAAAGATTATAAAATAAAGCACGTTGACCCTATGCTTACCACAAGAGATTATTTGGAGCCCGACGACCTATTAAAAATAGAGCAACTCCTTTCTCCTGAAAAAATCCATGTATTAACCCCCGGAGAAATAAAAGCCACACAACGCTTTTTATTTGCCTGCTATACCGGACTAAGGTTTTCAGATGTAAACAACCTGCATTGGCAAAAGCATGTATTTAGCAAGTTTGTTTTTAACCCTGCCAAAAAAGAAATGGTTTTTCGAAACTATATAGAAATAACCATGACCAAGACCTCTTTGCCTGTTTTTATTCCATTGATAGATAAGGCTATTGAGTTAATGGGAGAGAAAAAAGAAAGCACCGTATTTCAGATGATTTCCAATCAAAAAATAAACGAACATTTAAAGCAAATAAATAAAAAGGCAGGATTAAATAAAAAACTATCCTTCCATGTAGCTAGGCATAGTTTTGCAACCATCTGTTTTT
The DNA here is from genome assembly GCA_035261565.1 of Bacteroidia bacterium. GTDB lineage: Bacteria > Bacteroidota > Bacteroidia > B-17B0 > Aurantibacillaceae > PALSA-968. Next base: position 1,441 of record DATFTU010000309.1, on the reverse strand, counting down.
TATATGGTATTCCATTAGAAGTAGGTCAAAAACTCTTAGGGCATAAAAACAGAAAGTTTACCGAGATATATACCCACCTATCCAAAAACAAACTGTTTTATGAAATGGATAAACTTAATCGGGGTTTAAGTGATTATGCTTTGGTAGTCGAAGAAAATGACCAGCAGAAACAAAACCTGAAAGAGATGTTACCCATGCTACAGGATTTAAGCCTGGAAAAACTAGAACAATTAAAAGACTTGATTAAAATATTAGGCAAATAATATCGTTAATATAAAATAACATGAAAACATAAAATAAAAAAACAAACCCAATACATATCGAAGCACTTATTGTAAATAGATATGACTGCTGGTAACAGTTGTAACTGTTTTACCAAACAATAAAAACTTTGGTAAAATCGTAGGATTATTAAGTAGCGTTTTCTGACTAGTGGGAGTGCAAAAAACAGTTCAGACACACCCGCCACTACGGCAAACTAACAAACGCCAAATTTAATCCCTGAATGAATTTGTATTAGACGTAATGCTAATTCATAAGGTACGGTTAAGCAGGTAGGATATAAAATAAATTCGGATGTATTTTTGTTCTGCCCGCATAGTAAATAAACCCTGTCGGCAAGATGTATTGGCTTGCCATCAGGTGTTGCTTATAAAGAAGATAGGCCGTTTTTCAATATAAGCGATATAAAACCTTTAAGTATCGGAGAGAAGAATCGGAGAGATGTACCAAGCTGTTGTTATTCTTCTTCTCCGATACCCATAAGGTCTGCTTTATACAAACCTTTAATAAATGGATTAAATAAGGAGGGAGAGCTTGCTATGAAAAGAATCGGAATCATACGGCATGAAAATTACGACCCGGATAAACTGGATAAAATTTTCAGAACTATTGAGCTTGCCTTCAAAACAAATCAGGAGAAATTTTATGAAATGGCTCTTGATGAAATCAAAATCATTCCAAGGACATCCGATCCTGAAAAATTCCACTCTTTTTCAGAATTCGTTACACAAAACTCAGATTGCTTAACCGTATACGTCTATTATGGAGCATCCAAACAGTATGATACGTATTTTTTCTATTTTAAAGAGGTTCCCGCCAATAAAACCAAAACCCGATACGCATCAGATAGTTTAAACATAGAAGAATTTGAGAAACAGCAAAAAGATAAGATTGCAAAAGAACTTTATTATGAAAGACTGGAGCAGGAAAACGAAGAATTAAAAATCAAGCTGGAAGAATCCGAAGAAAAATTTAAAAGCCAACAACAACATTGGGACAACATTAAAAATGGCAAACTTGCTTCTTATGGAGAAATAGGCAGTTCTATTATAATGAGTTTAATCACCAACCCAACAGCCAGAAAATTGTTTCCGGCATTAAACAAGCTGGGTGATATAGAACAAGTGCTACAAGGTACCACAGTAGAAAACAAACCAAA
>DATFTU010000308.1:0-7080 GCA_035261565.1 Bacteroidia bacterium | reverse complement strand
TTGTACATATTGAGGCAGGTTTGCGTTCGTTTAACAAAACTATGCCTGAAGAAATTAACCGCATTTTATGCGACCATGTTTCCACGTTTTTGTTTTCCCCAACTCAGGCGGGTTTCGATAATTTAGTTAAAGAAGGATTTAAAGCGGATACTACCGCACCTTATAATATAAATAACCGTATAATTTATCATTGTGGTGATGTAATGTATGATAACAGCTTACATTTTGCTACTGTGGCTGAACAAAAATCAAACGTGCTGAAAAAATATAATTTACAAAAAAATCATTTTGTTTTAGCCACTATTCATCGCGATAATAATACGGACATTCCAGAACGTTTAAATGCTTTATTTTCCGCACTTTTTGAAATACAAGAAAAAAATAAAACTACCATTATACTTCCGTTACATCCCCGTACTAAAAAGTGTATGGATGCTTTTTTGGATAAAGCTTTAGCAGAAAGTATAAAATCATCCAAGCAGTTTATCATTTGCGAACCTCTGTCTTTTTTAGATATGATTATGCTGGAGAAAAACTGCTCGTTGATTATGACCGATAGTGGTGGTGTACAAAAAGAAGCCTTTTATTTTGAAAAGCCCTGTGTGATTTTAAGGAACGAAACCGAATGGGTTGAATTAGTTGCCTGCGGTGCAGCTGTATTGGCTGATGCTGATAAAAACAAAATTGTATCAGCTTTTAATGCCTTCATTAATAGCAAAACAAACCATCCTAAAATATTTGGCGATGGGCATGCGGCAGAATTTATTTGTGCAGAATTAATAAAACACTTAGCGTAAATGTTGTTAGTATATACACATAAGCCTTCGGCACGTTTTACGTATATAGCTGATTTTATTTTGAAAAACTTATGTGGTTTTGAAATTAGCTATACAACTAACCAGGAAGAATTTAAAGTTTATACAGGAGCTAAATTAAGTTATAGTGAAACACCAATACAAGCAGAAATAAATATAACCCCTCATACGTTGCTTTTTGAAAAAGGTATTAAGCAGCAAAATATTTCCATTTCAAGTTGGAATAGTATTCCTATAATATTTAAAAATACAAACGCGCAGATACCCTTTGATATTTTTGCAGCATCGTTTTTTTTAATAAGCCGGTACGAAGAGTATTTGCCACACATAACTGATAATCATAATCGTTTTGAGGCTGATAACAGCTTGGCTTTTCAAAATAATTTTTTGCATTTGCCTGTTATAAATATGTGGGCTGCTGAATTAAAAAAAATAGTTCTTACAAAATACCCTGATTTAAAACATGCTGAAAACACTTATAGCTACATTTCTACCATTGATATTGATAATGCCTGGGCTTTTAAAAACAAAGGCTTAATGCGTACGACGGGCGCTTTTATAAAAGCCATTGGCAAACAAAATTTTAAGGATATTAGAGAACGTTTATTAACTCTGTTGGGCAAGCAGCACGACCCTTATGATACCTATGAGTATATTCTTTCTGTACAGAAAAAATATAACCTAAATATGATTTACTTTTTTCTGCTGGGCAATTATGGGGTTAACGATAAAAATATTTCTGCCAATAATCCTAAATTTCAGTCACTTATAAAACACCTGGGCGATTATGCCGAAACAGGCATACACCCATCATTTGGCTCTAATGAAAATGTAAATCAGGTACGTATTGAGGTTAGTCGGTTAAACGCAATTACACATAGAAACACTACAAAAAGCCGCCAACATTTTTTAAAGCTGCATTTACCCGAAACCTATAAAAATATTATCAGTTGCGGTATACAGGAAGATTATACTATGGGCTTTGCCTCTAAGGCAGGTTTTAGGGCTAGTGTGTGCTCACCTTTTAAGTGGTTTGATTTAGATGCTGACGAAGAAACCTCACTTACCGTATATCCGTTTTGTGTAATGGATGGCACATTAAAAACTTACATGAATTTAAACCAGGAACAAGCTATAAATAAATGCGCTGAATTAATAAGCCAAATTAAAAAAGTAAATGGCACTTGCATTACCCTTTGGCACAACGAAACCCTTAGTAACTGGCGCGAATGGCAAGATTGGCGCTATGTTTACGAAGAAGTTGTTAAATTAGCGGCTAATTAGTAACTTCAACTCAGAAATAGAAATTATGATTCACATCTTATCAGAACAAACGTCCATCTTAAACCAATATATCGCCGAAATTCGTGATAAAAATATTCAGCAAGACCGTATTCGTTTTCGCAGAAACATGGAGCGTATTGGCGAATTTTTTGCGTACGAAATTTCTAAAACACTTACCTATAACAAAACAACTACCGAAACTGTTTTAGCTGAAGCCCAAACTTTAACTTTGGCTGAACAGCCTGTAATTTCAACTATTTTACGTGCGGGTTTACCCTTACATACAGGTATACTAAACGTATTTGATGGAGCGCAAAATGCATTTGTATCTGCATTTAGAAAACACCATAAAGATAATTCGTTTGAAATTCAGATAGAATATTTATCAAGCCCATCGTTAGATAATAAAACACTTATTTTAACCGACCCCATGCTGGCCACAGGCTCATCTATGGTATTGGCATACAAAGCTCTATTATCAAAAGGTAAGCCAAAGCATACACACATTGTAGCTGTTATTGCCAGTAAAGAAGGGGTAGAGTATGTGCGAAAAAATATGCCTGATAATAATTATACGTTATGGTTGGCTGCTGTTGATGAAGAGCTTACGGCGCACTCATATATTGTACCTGGCTTGGGCGATGCAGGCGATTTGGCTTTTGGCGAAAAGCTATAATTAATTGAAGGAAATATGGATTCGGGCGAGTGGAGTAAAATAATAACCGCGTTTTTTGCTTGCGCATACCGTCCTGCGCTTTTGGGGTTACCAACCGAAGTGTTTGCTTTTCATTTTTCATTTTTAAAAATACTTTTAATAGGGGTAACAGCAGGTTTTTTTGGTTCAACAGTTTCGGCTTTCCTATCAGAAGAGTTAATTTTATTCTCTAATTATTTAAGCAAAAAATTTTTCCCAACCCGAAAGAAAAAAAGAATAACCCGCACCAACCGTTTTTTAATTAAGGCTAAAAAATATTTTGGTATTGTGGGGGTGGCTTCTTTATCGCCGCTTATATTTTCTATTCCCTTTGGCACATTTATAGCTATCCGTTTTTTTGGTTATAAAAACCGCAACAAAACTATTTTTTTAATGACGGCATCTACCGCATTATGGACGGTAATTTTGTACGCCATTTACCACAGGTTTCATCATCACTTAGTGCATTATTTTACTAAGTAAAATTGATTAAACTTTTCTGCCTACAATAATTAAATCGCGTAAAATGCCTTCCATGTCTGCAATTTCAGGCATGTGTGCCCATTTTTCAAAACCATGTTTGTAAAATAGTTTCAGGCTGGGCTCGTTGTGCCCAAAAATAAACCCGGTTAAGGATGTAATGTTTAGTTCAGGACATTTTTCTATAACATATTTTAAACAATAATTGCCGAGTCCCTTACCACGCATGATGCTCTCTAAATAAATACCCAACTCCACCGTTTTATGATAAGCGTGTCGGCTTTTAAAATCAGTAAAACTTATCCAGCCTACATACTGTCCATCACACTCAACCACCCATAGCGGGCGTGTTTTTGGGTTGTGGTTGTTAAACCAGGCTGTTTTGCTTTCAACGGTGGCGGGCTCTAAATCAGCAGTAACCATGCGGCTTGCAATGGTTGAGTTGTATGTGCCCACAATGGCGGGCAAATCATTTAGGGTTGCGTTTCTAAATGTAACTTGGTTTAGCATACAAATAAATCTGCAGGGTAAGATGAAATTACGTTTGTTTCAACCGCTTTATCAAACAAATGTGTTACAGCTTTTTTGCCTGTATCGGCTAAATCAATGGAGTATTTGTTTACATATAAGTCAATATGCTTTAGCATAACAGCTTCGTCCATTGCCTGGGCATGTTGTTTTACAAAGGCCATTACATCTTTTGGGTTGGCAAAGGCATACTCAACACTTTCTTTAATTAATCGGTTAATTAAAAGTTGGTCATTTAATGATAAACTGCGTTGTACAACAATGCCACCCAAAGGAATGGCTGATTGACTATAACCCTCCCACCATTCTCCTAAATCAGCAATTTTTACCAAACCTTTTTGCTGATAGGTAAATCTATTTTCGTGAATTATTAAACCCACATCAGTTTTACCGGTAATAACAGCTTCTTCAATCTCTGAAAAAACCAGTTCTGTTTTTTGTATAAGTGTAGGGTATGCCAGCGATAATAAAAAATTAGCCGTGGTGTACTTACCCGGTATGGCAACTTTTAGTAAAGAAACAATGTTTGGGTTTTGTTTAATTTTTTCTGCCGTTTGTGGCATAGCTATTAAAAGAGGGCCACAATTAAACCCCAAAGCGCTGCCAGATGTTAATAATCTATAAATATGGGTTAAGTAAGCAAAGGCATGGTAGCTAAGTTTGGTGGTATGCAGTTCACCTTTAAAAGCCATACGGTTAAGGGTTTCAACATCTTCAATAACAGGCTCAAATTGCAAATGTTTGGTATCTATTTTATTATGAATAAGGGCATCGAAAATAAAACAATCGTTGGGGCAGGGAGAGAAACCTATATTTATTTTTGTTTTTTGCATGATATGAGAAAACACAAATTTAATGCATATTTGTAGCATGAAGCGGTTATTGTGTATAATTTTTATTGCTGTTGTTTTTTGTGCACAGGCACAAAACTCAGCAGATAATGATGCAAGGTTAAAAGCATTGAGCGATAAATCTGCAGAATATCATCGTAAAACAGATGGCGAAAGCGATGGGTACCGTATTAAAATACATTTTGGGGTTGATAAAGCAGCGGCTAACGAAGTAAAGCAGAAATTTACAGCGTCGTATAGTAATATAAATGCATATTTAGATTATAAACAACCAAACTTTGTAATTACCGTGGGCGATTTTAAAAGTCGTGTTGATGCTTACGAAGCCTTTAAAAAAATTCAGATTGATTTCCCTAACGCGTATATTATAAAAAGTAAGATAAAACCTGTTAACTAAATGGCAACCATTATTCCATTTAAAGGCATTCGTCCTGCTGCTGATAAAGCACACATGGTTGTTACGCGCAGTGCCGATAATTATAAAAAAGAAGTTTTAAAACATAAGCTTGAAACAAATCCATATTCGTTTCTGCAAATTATTAATCCTGATTTTGTCGACGGAAAAAGAACCAAACCCGGTTCGCCTGAAAGGTTGAAAAAAATAAAAAAACGTTTTTTGGATTTTATAAAAGAGGAAACTTTTATACAAGACCATAAGCCTTGCTATTATTTATATCAGCAATTTAAAAACGGGCAAATTTATACGGGCATTGTAGGGTGCAGTTCGGTTGATGATTATGAAAAAGGTATCATAAAAAAACACGAACAAACTTTAAAAGATAGAGAAGAAAAGTTAAAAGATTACCTGGAGGTTTGTGATTTTAATGCCGAACCTGTGCTGTTTTTTTACCCCGATGATGCGGTTATTGAGGATATGATAAACCATTATTTGGTTAAACACCCGGCTTATGATTTTACTACAACCGATAGAGTGCGCCACAAAATTTGGGTTATTGGCGATAAAAAAAATGTAGACACTATCAAAAAGGCATTCGAAAAAATGGATGCCATTTATATTGCCGATGGGCATCACCGGTCTGCATCATCAGCCAGTTTGGCCGCAACAAAAAAAGCACATAATCCTAAACATACCGGCAAAGAGAATTACAATTTTTACATGGGCATTTTTTTTTCAGAAAACCAGTTAAAGATTTTTGATTTTAACCGTGTAGTGGCTGATTTAAACAGTCACTCAACTCACGATTTGCTCGAAAAAATAAAAGAAAAATTCAGGCTGCTGGCACATAACGAAAATATATACAAGCCCGAACATAAACATAAATTTAGCATGTATTTGGACGGCAAGTGGTATGAACTAATTGCTAAACCCGAAATTTGCAATAGCGATGATGCGGTAAAAAAACTGGATGCTTCTATTTTATCTGACCATATTTTAACACCTATTTTAGGCATTGACGATTTGCGCACCAACACACGCATTGGTTTTGTGCCGGGTGTAAAAGGTATGGAAGAATTAAAAGCACAGGTTGATAGCGGTAAATACAAAGTTGCGTTTGGTTTGTTTCCGGTATCTATGACGGAACTTAAACACATTGCTGATACAAATGGAATTATGCCCCCAAAAACAACCTGGGTTGAACCAAAAATACGCAGCGGTTTAGTGGTTTATAGTTTAGGCGAGTAGTATGAATGTTGCTGAAAATTTAAAAAAAATCAAGGCCGAATTGCCTGCAAGTGTTACGCTGATAGCAGTATCAAAAACCAAACCGGTTGAGTTAATTAAAGAAGCTTACGATGCCGGTCAGCGCGATTTTGGAGAGAATTATATACAAGAACTTGAAGAAAAACACAAACAGTTGCCAACCGATATACGCTGGCATGCTATTGGGCATTTGCAAAGTAATAAAGTAAAATACATTGCACCTTTTGTACATTTAATACATGCGGTTGATAGTTTAAAGCTGTTGCAGGAAATAAACAAACAAGCTCTAAAAAACAACCGCGTCATTGATTGCTTATTGCAAATACACATAGCACAAGAAGAAACTAAATTTGGTTTTAGTTTTGTTGAATGCGAGGAGATGTTTAAAACAGAAGAATTTAAAAAATTACAAAATATGCGTGTAGTTGGCTTTATGGGCATGGCTACTAATACAGATAATGAAACACAAATTAAAACGGAGTTTCAATCACTAAATAATTTCTATCAAAAAATAAAAGGCCAAAACCCACATATCTCTATTTTAAGCATGGGCATGAGCGGCGATTATAAAATAGCTATTGCCGAAGGCTCAACCATGATACGTATTGGCAGCAGCATTTTTGGTGAGAGAAATTACAATAAATCCTGATTAAAACTCTACGTGCGTACGTATGCTAAAAATGCTGGCAGGTCCACGGTCTTTGTTGTAAGCGGGGTTCATTACTAACTGGTAATCTCCCGTTACCCATAGCCACTGGGTTAGTT
>DATFTU010000307.1:0-2427 GCA_035261565.1 Bacteroidia bacterium | reverse complement strand
TTTATTGTTTACAGCGTGTTTATCTTTATGAATAAGGTTTTCTAAATTATCCATTACAGGCTCATACAAACGCGCCCCTTTGCTTTGTTTAATGCGTTTAGTTAACGAAGCATGAATAATGTAAGTTAAAAACTGCGATGGATTTAATCCAATTTCTGCCGCCTGATGAAAGAAGAACGACGACGGCATCATGCCTGATGTGGTGTTTGGGTCGTTCAAGAAAATTTTACCATCGTTACTAATAAAACCATCTATACGCGCATACACATCAAAATGCAGGGCGTAAAATAATTTCTGACAATCGGTACGTATTTGGTTTATCTGTTCGGTAGGCAAATCAATAGGTGTTATTTTACGCGATAAACCGGGTAAATATTTGCTACGGTAATCAAACAGCTCTTTCCCTTTTTTAATTTCCGTAGGTGGCAATGCAATCGCTTTTCCGTTTTCATCTTCCAGCACAATGCAGCTAAACTCGCGCCCTTCAATAAAGCCTTCAACCAACACAGTGCTTTCGCCATCTAACGCTTCAACTACTAAACCTTCTTTGCTTCTTAATTCGGCATTAAAAAATTCAATCAGTTTATTAGGATCGTAAATGATTTCATTCTCAACTTTGCAAGGCATGCCAATGCCCTCACGTATATCAGCCAATGTGCGTACAAATTCAAATTTTTGTTCGTTGTTTAGTTTGTTCCACTCTGCAGCATCCACCCATTTGGTAAAAAAGGCTTTCTCTACGGCTTGCATAAAAGCATGCTCATTGTCTTTCATTAAGATACTTACGCCAATAGATGACCCCTGATTGGCAGGCTTAACCACCAAAGGGAATTTTATTTTTTCTTTGGCTTGTGCAAAGGCCTGTTTGCAGTTTCCGTTTATGTAATCATTCCTGTCAATAGTAAAATAAGCGGGGCTATTAAAGCCTGCATTTACCATTAGTTGTTTTTGCACACTTTTATCAATACCAATTGATGATGATAATATGCCTGAACCTGTATAAGGAATTTTATAATACTCTAACAAACCTTGCAGTTTACCATCTTCGCCATAGGGGCCATGCAAACACAAAAAGGCAATATCAATTAGTTTGTGCAATTCTTCAACAGAAACTTTTTTACCAATTTTGGTAATCATGGCTTCTTGTTCGGTATTGTTTAAGTTGCCCAAGTTTTCGGCATACAATTGAAACTGTGTGTTGTGTGCGGGTAAAAATTCAACCGGAGGATAAAAATCTCTGATAGAACCTTTATAAATAAATTGCCAGTTTAGTAACACAAAATTGCCAAAACTATCTACAAACAAAGGCACAGCATCGAAGATGGATTTGTTTAAATTATCGTACACGGTACGTCCGCCTGCAAATGAAACCTCACGCTCTTTTGAAAACCCACCGAAAATTATACCAACTTTTACTTTAGACATTTTTAGAAATTAATTATTTACTCCTATCAAAGATAAATAGAAGAAAAGGGCCTACACGGCTTTTACAGAAAGGAAATTAACGAGTTTATTAACAGCCAGTCCACGGTGGCTTATTTTGCTTTTCTCATGGGTTGCCATTTGGGCAAAGGTTCTATCGTAGCCATTGGGTTTAAACAAAGGGTCGTAGCCAAAGCCCTTTGTACCCTGCATTTTAGATAAAATTTCACCTTCAATTACGCCCTCAAAAATATGCTCTTTGCCATCTAAAATTAGGGCAATTACGGTTTTAAAACAGGCTGCACGGTTGGGTTTATTTTGTAACTCAGCCAATAGTTTTTGGTTGTTATCAGCATCGTTTTTTTGCAAACCTGCATACCGTGCCGAATATACACCAGGAGCCCCATTAAGTGCAGCAACTTCTAACCCACTATCATCGGCAAAACAATTTACATTAAACTTTTTGTAAATGTGCCTGGCTTTCAATAAGGCATTGCCTGCCAATGTATCTGCAGTTTCGGCAATATCATCGGTAAAATTTACATCAGCCAACGAAACTAACTCAATGCTTTTAGGCAGTAGTAATTTTATTTCCTGTAATTTGTGCTGATTATGCGTTGCGAAAATCAGTTTCATTAAAAAAATCCCCTCTCTAATTTTTTCCTGATAGCAAAGTAAGTTTACCTGTAGTTTGCCCTGATGCTGTTTTAACTATATAAAAATAAACTCCATTGGTTAAAGCTGTACCCTGGTTGTTTTTACCATCCCAAGCAATTTCATGTGTGCCGGTAGTTTCAAAAGTCGCAGGCAGGTTTCTAACTAACGCCCCTTGCACGGTATAAATTTCTACATTAACTTTTGATGGCTTATCAATTATATAACCAATACTCACAGTATTTTCAAATGGGTTTGGATACGCATATGACTTTAAACTCTCTGCCACATTATTTTGTTTTATAGCCGTTAAAGGATCAGTTGCTAAAAGCGAGTCTACATTTATTTTTT
>DATFTU010000306.1:0-2494 GCA_035261565.1 Bacteroidia bacterium | reverse complement strand
TTGGTATTGCCGCAAAAGATTTGCAAGAGTGTTTATTGCTGCAATTAAAAGCAAAAAAAGTAAAAACCAAAGATACTTTTAATGCCGGTAAAATTGTAGAAAACTTTATGGCAGAGCTTGCCAATAAAAAATTCGATTTGATTAAAATCTCCTTGAAAATTTCGGATGAAGAGTTTACTGATGCCATAGATGAAATAAAATCACTTAACCCTAAACCTGCCGGTAATGCTTATGAAAATTCAAATACGGCCGTTACAATTATACCCGATTTTACTGTAGTTGTAGATGGAAATAATGTTGAACTTTATTTAAACCAGGCAAAGCAGCCTGCACTTAAAATTAGTGAAGAATATACAGAGATGCTGAACGATTATTCTAAATCAAAGGATAAGAGTTTAAAAGAGGCTTCTTTATTTATAAAAGATAAAATTGAAAGCGCCAAATGGTTTATTGAGGCCCTGCAACAAAGAGAAAGCATGATGGTTTTAGTTGCCAAAGCAATTGTAAAACATCAAAAACAATTTTTTATTACAGGCAATAAAAACGATTTAAAAGCCATGGTGCTTAAAAATATAGCTGACGAAATTGGGTCGGAGATTTCTACCGTATCGCGCATTGCCAATAGTAAATACATTGCAACATCCACTGGCAATATTTTAATTAAAGATTTGTTTGTGCAGGGTATGACCGATGCCAAAGGCGAAATTGTTAGCACAAATAAAATTAAAGAAACTTTAATTAACTACATAAAAACAGAAGATAAATCTAAACCATTAAGCGATGAGGAAATTGTTAAATTAATGGAAGAGCAAAACTATATTATATCAAGAAGAACAATTGCCAAATACCGTGATGAATTAAAAATTCCGAACAAAAACTTTAGAAAAGAAACAGCCGAAGTTGCTGCCTGACTTAGAAGAAAAAATAATAAATAGCCATAATTAAAAAGCCTCAAAATATTTTGAGGCTTTTTAATTTTATTGTATTAAATAAATTAAACCGGTGTGTTTAGCTAAATAAATTTTTAACCTTTCTCCAAAAAGATGGTTTTCTGTTTGATGCATTTTTTTCTATTTCTTCTACACTATCAATAAATATAGAAACTTTTGTATCAGCATACGGGCCGTATGCATTGGTTAAATACCCTTTTTCACCATCACTTGTTTCAATGGCGTATAAAATAGAACTGTCTCCCGGGTCAGAGTCTCCTTCAAATCTATAAAAGGTGGTTATTTTTACTTCCGATGGCGAGTAGGGTTTCTCTCGGTCACCTTTTATTTTATTATTACTTACTGCTAAAAAATTGGTTTTATACCCTCGCTTTGTAATAACATCAATACATTCTATAAGGGTTTTCATTTCTTTTCTTTCAAAGGTTTCTGTTGCTTCCATAATATAGTTTTAGTTTCTATATTGGAATTTTATGCCATGTAATGATTAAAGCAGAGGCCTGCGAAATTAAATATGTGGGGATTAATTTGCCCGCCTGCTAAATTAAAATAGAAAAATAAGGAATTATAATCTGATAACAAATGTATCGGCGTTAATTGTGCTATCAGTTAACTTAAAATTTGTATTTAGCACTTTAGTTAGCAAATTTTTTAATGCCCCATAATTATCAGGTTTTCTTACAAAATAATTGGCTCCAAACTCAAAAGCTTTATTTACGGTATCTTTTTGTGAGCAAGTAGAATACATTATAACCGGTATATCTTTCAAAGATGATGATAACCTAATTTGCTGAAGGCATTCAAAGCCATTCTTTTTTGGCATATTAATATCTAAAAAAATAAAGTAAGGTTTTACTGAATCGGTTTCAGTTAAAATATCCATTAACTGGGCTCCGTCAATTGATAAAACTACTTGTACAGTATTGTTAATTTCATTTAATGCTTCTTCAAACAGCATTCTGTCATCGGGGTCGTCATCTGCCAGTATAATGTACTTTCTATCATTCATGTTCCCCGGCGTTAACTATAGGCTATAAACGTTGTTTAGTTATAGTTTAACAAATATAGGGATGTTAATTCAATTTTTTTAGTTAATTCTTTAAGGGGTAATGCAAAAAAGGATTTGCTTACGGGCAAATCCTTTTTACAACTGAATAAGGTATTATTAATTTAATTAGTGCTTTGCAGCTCCTTTAGATTTTGATTTTTCGTCGGGTTGCATTGTTTTTTTAGTGCCTAATTTGTTAGAGTCTTGTTCATACTTTTCATTAGCCGAGCGTTTTGGAGATACTTTAGTTTGGCCTTTTCCAACTTCAGGCGAGCTGCGTTTTTCCGGGTTTTGGTTTTGAGTTTTCATTGTTTTAAGTTTTAGTTATATTTATGCAGATGTAAACTTATGCCACTGTTTTTGAGCTAAATAGAGGGAATTTGTAGAAAAACGACCTCTTAATTTACTTTAAATTTGAGCATGTGGGTAAAGTTCAATTATCAGTAAAGCATATGGTTTTATTGTTGGCATTATAATTGTTATGTATTATCAAACA
>DATFTU010000305.1:0-2915 GCA_035261565.1 Bacteroidia bacterium | reverse complement strand
ATTGAGAAAATAGTTGATGAACATATAAATCATCGTGTTAATCATAGATTACTTATTTGGTCGTTTATGAATTTTGAGTGGTGGTGCAGGTTGTTTTTAAATAATGAAAGAATTGATTAATGGAGCATATTAAAACATTGTATCAAGATGCATTTAATAAAAATGGAGACTCTCCCGCATCTGTACTTTGGCCTAAAGGAAGACAATCTGAACGATTTTACGCATTAAGTAAAAACATTAATAGTATAGAACCATTTAGCGTTTTAGATTTTGGTTGTGGTTTAGCTCATCTTAAAGAATATTTAAATACTAATTATTCAAATGCTCAGTATACAGGGGTGGATATTGTTGATGATTTCTTAAATCACAACCGTAAAAAGTTTCCTAATAGTGATTTTATAAAACCAGAAGAATTCTATAAATCAGAAAAATGTTACGATTATATATTTTCTTCAGGAGCCTTTAATATTTTATATGTTACTAGTAAAGAAGAACATAAAAAAATTGTATTTGATATTTTAAAGAAATTATTTAATAAAACCACTAAATATATGTCGGTTAACTTCATGACAGATCAGGTGGATTTTCAGCAAGAAGGAGCTTACCATCAAAATGTTAGTGAGTTGTTTGAGTTTTGTTCTATTAATTTAACTAAGCGCTTGCAAATTGATCAATCGTATATGCCTTTTGAATATACAATAACACTTTGGAAAGATCAAACTATTCTTAAGCCTGAAAATACATATCGTCCTTAATTTATGATTGAAATATATACTGAAGCTAATAAAAGGGTATTTGACGAATATGTTTCAAATCATAACGAGAGTATGTTTTTTCATTCTTCTAATTATATAAATTTTCTTGCACAATTACTGTCAGCGTCTGTCAAACATTTAATCGCATTTGATAATAATAAAGTAGTAGGCGTTTTGCCATTATTAAAAAAAGATGGACCTTGGGGTAAGGTATACAATTCACTTCCTTATTATGGAAGTAACGGAGGAGTTTTAGCAGATAATAATGATGTAGCTAATGAGTTAATAAACGCATATAATTCATTAATATTAGAGAAAGAAGTTCTAGCTTCTGTATGGGTTGAAAATCTTTTGGCTACTAATAACTATTCAAATAAAATTAAGCACAATTTAACCGATTATAGAATAGGGCAATATACCAATATTCAATGTGAAGTTAAACATGCTGAAGAGCTTATGAACTTGTTTCATTATAAAACAAGAAACATGATTCGCAAAGGTGAAAGGTCGGGTTTTGAAATAAAAGTAAACAATGAAGAGGTATATTTTTTAAGAAGTGTGCATAAAGAAAATATGACAGCAATTGGTGGAAAAGCAAAAAGCGATAGTTTTTTTAATTTCCCGAATCATTTTGAAAAAGATAAGGATTATAAAATTTGGGTGGCATATTTAAATGATGCACCAGTAGCTGCACTTTTATTATTTTATTATCGAAAAACAGTTGAGTATTATACCCCGGTGATAAAAGAGGAGTATAGGGATAAACAACCTTTAAGCTTATTGATTTATGAAGCCATGAAGCATGCATTAAATAATGGGTATACTCTTTGGAATTGGGGAGGAACATGGGCAACGCAGGGGGGGGTTTATACGTTTAAGAAAAGATGGGGTACTATAGATAAAAATTACAACTATTATATTCAATTAAATGATGAAAAGTTGTATGAGAAAAGTAAAGATGAAATATTAAAGTATTACCCTGATTTTTTTATTGTCCCTTTTAATTTATTAAAGAGCAATTGAAGTGAAAAATAATATACTAATTATAGGTTCAGGTATTTCTGGTTTAGCGGCTGCTTTATTACTTTCTAAAAGGGGATATGGCAAAGATATTATTATAATTGAAAAAGGCACTGCTGTTGGTGGTTTGCTAAAAAAATACGACTATGGAACTGAACATGGAGTATTTGATTATGGAATGCATAACTTTTTGGAAACTGGAATTAAAGAGCTTGACGATTTAATATTTGACCTGCTTCCTAAAACAGATTGGCAAATTCTTGAAGGCAAAAATAGAGATCTGGCAGGTTTGTTTTATAATGGTGTACTACAAAAAAATACTCCTTTTTTTGATATTAGAAATTTAGGTGAGAAAGAATATGGGGAATGTTTAGCTAATTTATTTTCTCATTTAAATACTGATTTAAATGTTACGGAAAATCAAATAACCACCGCGCTTGATTTTGCTATAAAACGATTTGGAGAAAAAGTAGCCTCAAAAACAATAATCCCTTCTGTAGAAAAAATTCATAAAATGCCGGCTGAAGAGCTTGACTATATGGCTACTTTATTTACCCCCATGAGTAGAATTGCTTTTGCAGATGAAGTCTTAGTTACTGAATTAACAAAATCGGATAAATTAAAAGAGTTGATAGCTTGGTCAGATCAAAGAACACTACCACTTAATAGGTCATCTGGAAGAAAGGCTTACTACCCAATAAAATATGGAGCTTATCGCGTTGTTGATGCAATTATTAAACAGCTTAAAGAAAGTGGAGTTACTATAATGACAGAATCTACATTGTCTAACATTACTATAAAAGATAATGCGATAGATACAATTGAAGTTAAAAACGGATTGAAAAATGAAATATTCTATTGTCCAAAGTCAGTTTTATGGACGGGTGGAATCCCGCCTTTAGGACAAGCATTAAAAACTGATTTTACTATATTAAAATTTGATAAACCTTTAAAAACAATTATTGTAAATATTCTTTTAAATAAGCAGCTAAATATCGGTGACCTATATTATTTTTTCTGTTATGATAACTGCTTTAATACATATAGACTCACAAATTATATTAACTATAGTCAAGGCGCAATTAGAAATGGATTATATCCTGTTTGCATAGAATTGCTTGTGAAAGAACAAGACCTTCT
>DATFTU010000304.1:0-3875 GCA_035261565.1 Bacteroidia bacterium | reverse complement strand
ACAGCCGTTATGATGCACCCGAAGAAGGCAAAGCCCTAACCAAACAAAACACAGGCCATAAAGTGTATTATCACGAAGTGGGCAAACCTCAGAAAGAAGATAAGCTGATTTTTGCCGATGCGGCACATCCTGACAGGAACTTTGCCGCAGGTGTTACCGACGATGAAAAATACATAGTACTATCAGGCAGCGAAAGCACCAGCGGTAATTCATTGTGGATTAAAGAAGTAAAAGCCCCCGATAATGCCTGGGTTAAAGTGGTTGATAATTTTGAAAACGATTATAATGTGGTACACAGCAGTGGCAATACGTTTTATATACAAACCAATTACAAAGCATCAAACCAGCGCCTGGTAAAAATTGATTTGGCTAAGCCCGAACAAAATTTTTGGCAGGAGATTATTCCCCAACAAAAAGACTTGTTAGAAGCCGTGCAATATGCCGATAGAAAATTTATTGCATGCTTTATGCACGATGTAACATCGCGCATGAACGTGTATGATACCAACGGATTGCTTTTAAAAGAAGCCAGTTTGGGCGGACTGTGTAAGGTTGATAACCTAAGCACATCTGATAAAGATACGCTGGCATTTTTTACCCGTGCAACCTTTACGGCACCACCTGCTGTTTACACGTACAATGTAAAAGAAAACCGCATGGAGATTTTCTTTCAGCCTAAAACCGATTTTAAGAGCGAGGATTATGAAACCAAACAGGTTTTTTACACCAGTAAAGATGGCACCAAAGTGCCCATGTTTATTACCGCTAAAAAAGGCATTGAGTTAAACGGTAACAACCCTTGCTTTGTATTTGGCTATGGTGGCTTTAACGCATACTACTCACCCGAATACAGAACGGACAGGGCTTTGTTTTTAGAAGCAGGTGGTATTTACTGTGTGCCCGGCATACGCGGTGGTGGCGATTATGGCGAAGACTGGCACAAAGCCGGTACCAAATGCCAAAAGCAAAATGTGTTTGATGATTTTATTGCCGCTTGTGATTATTTGGTAACAGAAAAATATACATCGCACGAAAAACTGGCTATACACGGCCGCAGCAACGGTGGTTTACTAATTGGAGCTGTTATGACCGAAAGGCCCGATATAGCCAAAGTTTGTATTCCTACGGTGGGTGTGTTAGATATGTTACGCTTTCATTTATTTACTATTGGCCGTGCCTGGTGTGTAGATTATGGTTGCAGCGAGAATAAAGAAGAGTTTGCCTGCTTATATAAATATTCGCCCTTACATAATGTAAAGAAAACAAACTATTCGGCAACCCTTATCCTTACCGGCGACCATGATGATAGAGTAGTGCCGGCACACTCATTTAAGTTTGCTGCCACCCTGCAAGAAAACCAAACTGGTACCGAGCCCATTATTATCCGTATAGATAAAAATGCAGGCCACGGTGCTGGAAAGCCTACTGCTAAACAGATTGACGAGTATGGAGATATGTGGAGTTTTGTATTCTATAATTTAGGGGTAGATAAATTGCCTTGGTAGTTTCATTAACAAAATTTGTCTTTATTCCTTAGCTATTATGTAAAATAATTGCTAACTTTAAGCATGTTTGATAATGTAGCGAACACAGAGTACATGCTGAATGTGAAAGAGCGTATTGAGCGGCTTAAAAAAGTCCACTACATTGTTGCTATTATTTTATTTGCCTGCACATTTGGTTTTTGCTGGTGGTACTCCAGTAATCTTTCTAATAAACTTGAGTTAACAAAAATTTCTTTATCTCACTTTGGCATACAACATGAAATTGGTTTCTTTTGGAATGCCAGTCTTTTTGTAATTGGTATTACACTGTTTATTGAGGCCATTTTAAACATTAATAAATACATGCCAAAATCTTGGTTGTTGTATTTATTTATCGGTTCTGTTATTTGTTTGTTACTAACAGCCTCGGTTGATATGCGTCACCGCATACATTTCTATTTTGCGTACACATATTTTATTGGCTATACATCCAGTATTTTTTTATTCGGGTTTCTTTTAATGAAATCTGATTTACGTATGGGTATAACATCCATAGTCATTTCAATAGCATCAGTAATATGCCCCTTGGCCGTTTTAATGTGGATACACAGTTTTGCTTTACCTGAGTTAACACATACCCTGTTTGTGTTTACATGGGTTAGCATTACCAAGTTTGATACTAATTACCGTAACTTCCTTAAAAGGTTTGGCTTATAGTTTAATAACTAAGCTTAATCAAACTTTAGATGCTTAACTGTAGCGCCTTTGTTAATTAGCTCTTTTAACGACTCTATACCAAAA
This sequence comes from Bacteroidia bacterium, assembly GCA_035261565.1. GTDB lineage: Bacteria > Bacteroidota > Bacteroidia > B-17B0 > Aurantibacillaceae > PALSA-968. The sequence goes on along the minus strand of DATFTU010000304.1, from coordinate 1,590 downwards.
CGCAGGTGGTCTGCCTGAAACTGCTCGCTAATTTTTTTATCGCTTTCTTCTGTTTTAACGCCCTCGGGTATCATAGGTTGGTCGCTCACTAAAAGCAATGCTCCGGTTGGTATTTCGTTATGGAAACCAACAGTAAAAATGGTTGCGGTTTCCATATCAATAGCCATGCAACGCAATGCGCGTAAATGCTCTTTAAATTTATCGTCGTGCTCCCACACGCGGCGGTTGGTGGTAAATACAGTTCCTGTCCAGTAATCGCGGCTATTGGTGCGTATAGTATGCGATATGGCTTTTTGTAATGCAAAAGCCGGTAGTGCCGGCACCTCTGGCGGAAAGTAATCGTTCGATGTTCCTTCGCCTCTGATGGCTGCAATAGGTAAAATTAAATCGCCCAGTTGGTTTTTCTTTTTCAAACCACCGCATTTCCCTAAAAATAAAACGGCTTTTGGGTGTATAGACATAAGTAAATCCATAACAGTTGCTGCACTGGCCGAACCCATACCAAAATTAATAATGGTAATATTATCGGCTGTAGCACTAATCATGGGGCGGTCTTTGCCTTTTACTTCCACACTATGCATATCAGCAAACATGTAAACGTAACTGCTAAAGTTTACCAGTATAATGTATTTTCCAAACTCATCTAACGGAACACCTGTATAACGTGGTAACCAATTATTTACTATTTCTTCTTTCGATTTCATAAATTGTATATTTACTTTGCATTCAAAGATACGAAATTGTTCAGTCCATTAAACTTTCCCTTGGTTAAGCTAAGGTTACGAGAAGAAAAACACCAAACTCAGGTGTTTGATATTATTCGTAAAAAGCATGTATTGCTAACCCCCGAAGAGTGGGTTAGGCAACACGCTATTCATTTTTTAATAAAAGAAAAAAAATTTCCAACAGGGTTGATAGAGGTAGAGAAGCAAATATCACTTTTTAATACCAGTAAACGGGTTGATGTTTTAATCCGCAATAAAAATTTGCAACCCTTATTATTAGTGGAATGTAAGGCGGCAGATGTAGCTTTAACTCAAACCGAAATAAACCAATTGGCTCGTTATCAAATAACAATACAGGCACCTTATTGTATGCTTACTAATGGCATAAATCATGTGGTAATGAAACTGGAAGGGAACAAAGTAACCTTTCTGCAAGAATTACCGCATTATCAGGATATTTAACCGAATTTATCCTGAGTTTTTTGTTAAAAATATCTGTTCACTTATTGATAAAGTAAAAAAATAGCTTATTTTTAATAAAATTTAGAATGCTGAAAATAAATCACTTAATTAGCAACATTAATTTAAACTCGATTTAATAACAAACAAATAAACAGATGAAAAAAATAATTACATCTATTGGTTTATCACTAAGCTTGCTTATGGGGTTTACTACTCAGGCAACCAACGGTAAAATTACGCATGGAGCTAAACCCGCAACCATGTTTAGGTTAGACCCATCTTTTAAAGAAGATGTAAACTATGTAGGTGGCCATATAATTTTTAAGGTTAAAGAGCAGTACCGTGGTAACTGTTCCGATAGTTATATTAACGAGGCAAAACTAACTCCGGTATTAAATTATTT
>DATFTU010000303.1:0-2225 GCA_035261565.1 Bacteroidia bacterium | reverse complement strand
AACTAAACGAGGCAAAAACCGATTACGATTTGTTGAAACAAACTTTAACAAACACCGATAATCATGGTACGGATGATACTTCACCAACTTTTAAACTATTAGAAGATGGCAGCGATATTTTATCTAAAGAAGAGGTGGCACAATTAGCTTCGCGTCAAGAGAAATATATTGTTTCACTGCAAAACGCCTTAGTACGTATTCAAAATAAAACGTATGGTATTTGTCGCGTTACAGGAAAATTAATCCCAAAAGAACGTTTACGCAGTGTACCACACGCAACACTTAGCATGGATGCTAAAATAAACCAATACGATAACTAATATTAGTTTTACTTATTAAAAAAGCCGTTCATACTCTTGAACGGCTTTTTTATTTTCACATCTTCAAACAATCCTTACTCTTTTTCTTCCTCGTTCCAACGAAATGAATTTATTTCTACACCGGCCAAGTGTAAAGCCCTATCAGTAACTGTTTTGGCAAGTTCTTCAAATGTTTTTGGCTTGCTATAAAATGATGGGGTTGCAGGGCATATAATACCACCGGCCAAGGTAAGCGTTTCCATATTTTTTATATGAATAAGGTTTAACGGTGTATCTCGTGTAAGTAAAATAAGCTTTTTTCTCTCCTTTAACATTACATCAGCAGCCCGCGTAACTAAATCATTGCTGACACCCGTTGCAATTCTTCCTAATGTGCCCATGCTACAAGGACAAATTATTAATGCCTGATAAGAGGATGAGCCCGATGCAAAAGGCGCGTTAAAATCATTCTTATCAAAAAAAATAAAAGGGTAATTTTTATAATCTGCGTTATCTAACTCATATTGCCAAACATATTTGGCATTATCGCTCATTACAATAGCAATATTTTTAAGTAAGCTTTTATGTTGTAACAATGTATCAAATAAAACTTTTGCATAAACCGCTCCACTTGCGCCTGTAACAGCAATAGCAATATTAATTGGTTTATTGGCCATTAGTTGGTGGTGTAGTTGCGGTTACAACTCTTGGTGGAATTCTGTAACGCAAACATAATTGCAATACATTATTATATAACCCTTGATTAAATAATGAATACGGGAATTGCCCATGATATACTCCCACCTGTGAAGTATAATAAGGATGAATAGTAATTATAGAATATTCGAAACGAACATTAATACTCAATAAAGGGTTAAACTTGTAACCTAAGCCAACAATGTAACTGAAATCGAAATTTTTATATTTATCGTCTATATAAGTTGGGTTATTAGTTGAAACGTAAGGAGGGTTTTGAATTAAGTATGCAGCAGCTCCCCCAACCTCGGCATTAAACTTTTTATAATTCATTCTCACAGTTAGAGGTATTTCAAGATAATTTAAACGTGAAAGAAAAAACGGGTTAGCCGGATTATTTCTCGATGCTGAATCTAAACCATAATTATGGCGCGCCCCTTTTTGTATAAAGGTTAAACCAAATTCAACTTCAAAAACTTTTGACAACTGACGGTTTATGCCTGCTCCTAACATAAAACCAGGTTTACTGTAGCCCCCATATGTATCTCCATCAACCTGCGAGGCTACTAAACTTGCATAAATAACCGGCCTGAATGTTTGGTCTATGCCTTGGGTTTGAGCTTTTAAAATATTTGAAGCTAAAATTGAAAAGAAAAAAATTATAAAAATCTGTTTCATCTAAATTAGCTTATCATTATTTTTTGCGCAGGCGCAATTAGTTTAATTACCTCTGCAGCAATAGCAGTAGCAGATAAGCCAACCTCATCATATAACTCTTTAGGTTCGCCGTGCTCAATAAATTCATCGGGTATACCCAAGCGTTTTACTTGTGCATGGTAATTATTATCACTCATAAATTCTACAACAGCACTACCAAAACCACCGTGCAAACAGCCATCTTCAATAGTAATTACTTTTTTATGCGTGGTAAAAATTTCGTGCAGCATTTGCTCATCTAACGGTTTCACAAAACGCATGTCGTAATGGGCTACACTAATGCTTTGTTCTTCTATGATTTTAATTGCTTCAGTGGCTGTGTTGCCAATATGCCCGATAGAAAGAATAGCAACATCTTTTCCATCTTTTAATTTTCGTCCTTTTCCGATTTCAATTTCTTCAAAAGGAGTTTTCCAGTTTACCATAACACCGTTACCACGTGGGTAACGTATACTAAATGGCAGGGCATTTTTTTCAAGCTGAGCGGTATACATCATATTACGCAACTCCTGT
>DATFTU010000302.1:0-4477 GCA_035261565.1 Bacteroidia bacterium | reverse complement strand
TTTTAAATCTTTAATAACCATATCAACCAACTCCTCAGTTTCGGGGCGGGGTATAAGTACATCTTTTGTAACCTTAAATTTTAAATGATAAAACTCGGCCTCGCCCAGCACATATTGTATGGGCGTGTGTGCTTTTAATTTGTAGCACATTTGTTCGAGTATAATTAAATCAGACTGGTTTACACGAATGTTTTTATCCGATATAATTTGTGCGAGGCTTAACCGTAATTGCTTTTCAAAAATCCAGTTGCAAATATTTTGTAATTCACTTTCCGTATAAATATCGGCTAATTCTTTTTTATAGAATTTTATAACATCAGCCAATAAGTTAGAGTGAATTTCCATACTACTCCTTATCCTTCAGCAGGTTTTCAAGTACATATAACTCATCGCGCAGGCGGGCGGCTTCAATAAAATCAAGCTCTTTTGATGCACGCAACATGGCCGATTTTAAAAGGCCAATTTGTTTTTTCAGCTCGCCCTCGTTCATATATTGCACTACGGGGTCGGCAGCCAGGCTGGTATCCATGTTTTCCGAATATGCTTTAACCAACCTGCCATCAACCGTAACCTCGGTTGGCGAAAATGCATCTTTCTTTTTCCTGCCGGCTTGTGTGGGCGTTACATTATGTTTAAAGTTATATTCAATTTGTTTGGTGCGGCGGCGTTGGGTTTCATCAATAGTAAATTGCATACTATCGGTAACCTTGTCGGCATACATAATTACGCGCCCGTTTACATTACGTGCCGCACGCCCAACGGTTTGTATAAGCGATGTTACGTTACGTAAAAAACCCTCTTTATCTGCATCCAAAATGGCCACTAACGATACTTCGGGTAAATCCAATCCCTCGCGCAATAAATTAATGCCTATCAGCACATCAATCATGCCCACACGTAATTGACGTAAAATTTCAACACGCTCCAGCGTATCAATATCCGAGTGTATGTAACGGCAACGTATTTGCAGTTTTGCCATATACTTGGCAAGCTCTTCGGCCATGCGTTTGGTTAGAGTGGTAACCAATATACGTTCATCACGCTCAACAGTTTTGTTTATTTCTTCCAGCAAATCATCCACCTGGTTTTGGCAGGGGCGCACATCTATTTGAGGGTCTAAAATGCCGGTAGGGCGAATTAACTGTTCCACCAAAACTCCTTCGGCTTTTTGTAATTCGTACTCGGCAGGGGTGGCACTCACATAAATGGTTTGCCCCAAAAGGCTTTCAAACTCTTCAAATTTTAGCGGCCGGTTATCAATCGCGGCCGGTAAACGGAAACCATATTCAACTAAGTTTACCTTGCGCGAGTAATCGCCGCCATACATGGCATGTATTTGCGGCATGGTAACATGGCTTTCATCAATTACAAATAAAAAATCTTTCGGAAAATAATCTAACAGACAGAAAGGGCGCATGCCAGGCAAACGCCCATCAATGTAGCGCGAGTAATTTTCAATGCCGCTGCAATAACCAAGCTCGCGCATCATTTCTAAATCATGCTCTACACGTTCTTTAAGGCGCTTGGCTTCTAACACCTTTCCGCTGTCGTTAAAATATTGCACCTGTGCCACCATATCATCCTGTATTTGGCGCATGGCTTTTTGCATGGTTTCTGGCGCGGTAACATACATGTTGGCGGGGTAAATAATGTACTCGTTAAACGCTTCAATTTTTTTACCCGATCCGGTATCAAACGTATGTATGCTTTCTAACTCATCGCCAAAAAAAGAAATACGCAACGAAAAATCGGCGTACGAAAGGTTAATATCAACCGTATCGCCCACCACCCGGAAACTGCCGCGGGCAAACTCCTCGGTAGTGCGCGAGTATAAAGCTTGCACCAATTGGTGTAAAAATTTATTGCGGCTAATGCGTTGCCCCACTTTAATATCAACCAAACTCTTTTTAAACTCCTGCGGGTTGCCAATACCATATATACACGATACCGACGAAACCACAATAACATCCCTTCGGCCAGATAGCAAAGATGAGGTGGCACTCAGGCGCAGTTTTTCAATTTCATCGTTAATGGCTAAATCTTTTTCAATAAAAGTGCCGGTGGTTGGCAGGTAAGCTTCGGGTTGATAGTAATCGTAATACGATACAAAATACTCAACCGCGTTTTCGGGGAAAAATTGTTTCAGCTCGGCATACAATTGCGCTGCCAATGTTTTATTATGGCTAAGCACCAGGGTAGGGCGGTTAACCTGGTTAATTACATTAGCTACCGTAAATGTTTTACCCGACCCGGTAACGCCTAAAAGTACTTGGTCTTTTACATTGGTGTTTAAACCTGCCACCAGCTCTTTAATAGCCTGGGGTTGGTCTCCGGTGGGTTGGTATTCTGATGTTAGTTTAAAATTCACTTTACAAAGTTAATGAATTAGCTGCCGGTAAAAAAGTTTCTCCACCACCCAATTTGTATGTATAGCTTTAGCATACAAATACTAAAAGTTATTTTATACAATTAAAAAAATAAAATTTATTAAAACCCCCCACACCAAAAATGTTTTGAGGGTGTGTGTTTTTCTTTCCTCTTCTTTTTTTTATTTTCATTTTTCTTTCTTTTCCTTTGTGTACTTTATTGGGTATATAACCCCGTTTATTGCCTAATTAATTGCCACATATAAGAGCAGTACAAATTGTCCCGCACCAAAACACCGCTTTTTTATTTAATGTAAAATTATATTGTAATTTTTCTTGCACCTGTACTTTGCGGCAACTTTTTTTATTACTAAGGCACGGTTAGCCTTAACTTTCGTAATAATTTGCGTTCGCTTTTAAGGGTATAAAAACGATAGCCCACATAGGCCATAAACTTACCAAAGCTGTAATCAAAAGTGGCATTTAGGTTGCCGTTAAAAACAAAATAATCAAAAATACACATGGTTCCAATAAAGTATTTTCCGTTATCGTAACCCAGGCCTGCCCGCACATTTAATTTACCTGCCCCGGCCACAATTTTACTGTAGGTTGTATTATCATCGCGTTTATAACCCACCTGCTCGCCACCAACACCTTGTACTAATGATGCCGTAGCATAAAATTTTTTTAAGAATACCAGTGTATAAATATACCCAAAGTTTAAACCCAAATTTTGCGTGTGCCCATTGTTTATATAAGAGCTTGGGTCAAAACTGCTTTTAAATGGCGGAGTAACTAATGATGGATCTCCTCCCGCTCTAAAATAAGAGTAATAAACTCCCAAAAGAATTGAACCTGCGCTTTTTTTCTGCTGCTCGGTAAAACCAAACGTATTTCGGTACGAGAATTTTTTATTGTTTACAATATAATAACTGCTAACCTCTATATTCAGTGCGTCCACATCCGACCTTATATCGTAAGGTTTATTGCTCATATAATTACCATACGATTTTGAGTTTTTAATATAAAACCCATTGTAATATTGCACAAACATATCGGTTGTAACCTTGCGCCCATATAAATTAAGCTGATAATCTTTATATGTAGTTTTTCCTCTATCGGTAATATTGCTCCCAAATACTTTAACGCCTGTATTAACTATAAAGGTGGCCCAGCGCGAGCTTAAGCCTATACCCAGGTTATATTGTAAACTTGGGGCAAAAACTAATTTGCTGCCTGTTTTTGCATCGGTTAAACTAAATTTTAAAAACCTTGTAGATACAGGTAAAGTAACTACAAGTTGCTTATTGTAAAACTCAACGTATGAGGTATCAAAATTAATGGGCCTGTTTTTTGTAATTTCAAAAACGGCTACACGGTGTGGCCACATCCATATTTCCCATAAAGTTTTATGAGGAATATCTTTAATTTTTTTGAAAGTATCGTCGTTTGATTTTAGCAGTGAGTCTTGTGCTATGCCATGTGTAAAAAACAGAAAGCCCAAAAAAATAAAAAGTAAGTAAATTTTTGATTTCATTTATCTGCAAAGTTTTAATGAAATAAAATTTCAATAATATCAAAGTATACATGTTAAAAGTCTTTATATAGAAAGGCTTTTTATAAAAAAACTAAATTTTTATTCTCTGGGTGGCGATGTAGGCGAGCCGGGGTTTATGGTATTGCCGGGGGTTGTATATACCGGGTTACTCATACCCGGCGTGGCCGATGTTGTAGTTGTTGGCTGTGTTTGTATAGGTGGTGTAGTATATTCTGAAACCGGGGCAGGCTGTGTATTAAATGATGGTGTTGCAACCGGTGTAGTAGGTTGTATGTAAGGTGTTGAGGGTTGAAAATCAGGCCCGGTAGTTTGCGCTCCGCCAGATGGCAAAGGCTGCACACCCGAGTTAGGAGCCGTGCCGGGGCTTGTTCCCCCGGTATTAATTTGTGCCACAACGCAATTAAAATTTGCTATGGCAAACAATATAAAAAACAGTTTTTTCATTTTATGTTTAATAGAATTAATTTATTTTTTATTGCCAATACGTGCTATTAAAAAAATAATAAGCGCTATAATGGCTACTACTATAAAAATACCTACACCCATACCTGCT
>DATFTU010000301.1:0-4324 GCA_035261565.1 Bacteroidia bacterium | reverse complement strand
CGAGTTAATTGCTTATCAACAGGTAGATTTATATGCCAAAGTAACCAGCTTTGTAAAAGAACTAAATGTTGATATTGGGTCAGAAGTAACCGCTGGCCAACTATTAATGACTTTAGAAGCACCTGAGTTAACCTCACAATTAGCTGCGGCAGAATCTAAATTACAATCGTTAGAGGCAATTTATAAAGCAAGCGATGCAAATTATAATCGTTTAATTGAAACCAGTAAAACCCCAGGCACCGTTTCACAAAACGATTTAGACCAAGCAACAGCTAAGAAGAATTCAGACTTTGCGAACTTAGATGCTGCTAAAGCTTCTTATAAAGAAATTAGTGTTGTAAAAAGTTATCTTGAAATAAGGGCCCCTTTTAATGGAATGATTACATCAAGAAATGTAAACTTAGGTGCTTATGTGGGACCATCAGGCAAAGGCTCTGAATTGCCTTTATTGGTTTTGCAAGAACAAAAGCATTTACGTTTAGCTATTTCGGTACCCGAAGTATATACAGGCTATTTAAATAATGGAGATACAATACATTTTAAAGTTAAAGCATTACCGGGTCAAACTTTTAAAGCAACCATAAAGCGTATGGCTGGTGCATTAGATTTACGTTTACGTTCAGAGAAAATAGAAATGGATGTAATGAACGACGATAAAAAATTATTACCGGGCATGGTAGCCGAAGTTTCTATTTCATTGGCTGCAAAGGTTAGTAGTTTTACGGTTCCTAAAACAGCTCTGGTAAATTCTAACGAAGGAGTATTTGTTATACGAGTAGTAAAAAATAAAGCGGAGAGAATTGAAGTAAAGAAAGGAAGAGATATAAATGATAAAGTAGAAATATTCGGAATGCTCTCATTAAATGATACTTTCATTTCCAAAGCAAACGAAGAAATAAAAAACGGTGCTTATGTAAACGCTAAATAATTTAAACATTTACTAAAAACAATATATTAAATGGAAAATCACAGTAACAAAGAAGCGTGTACATGTAAACTTGTCGCTTCAAAAGGAAATAAAAAGGAGGCTGAATTATCATTGCAAAAAAACAAATCAACTAAAGGTAATAAGGAAAGACCTAAACCATGGTCAGTGTTAGGGGAAGACATTTTTTGGGTTTAGTTTCTTGTTGCTTTGATGAAGCAGCAGATGTGGAAAAAGATTTGACCGAGATTGTACAATCAGTTATATAAATAAGCGCTTGAAATTTAAATTCAAAAAAAGTACTATGTTGTAGTTAGAATTGCAAGCTCTCATACCTTAAGAAAAACATTTGGTAAACGCATCTATGAACCCGATGTGAGAAGCGAAAGAGCTTTGGTCTATCTGTCAGAGATATTTTCTCATTCTTCAATATCTACTACAAGAAAACATATCGGAATTACTCAGGAAACGACTGCAGATATGTATATGAATTTATAAAAATTTCATTATAATATGTATTTTATTGAAGCTTTATTTTTTTTCTTCAATCTCTATCCATCATTATTACTTTGGAATAAATTCGAAAAAGTAGAAATTAAATGACTTTCCGCTTATTTAATAACCTCATTTAGTATATTGTTGTAACCAGTTAAGGGCTTCTTTCTCTGTCTTGAAAAACTGAAACGGAACACTATGCTTATGAAAACTGGTATAAAACATAGCAGGTAGTCGCACAGCTAAATTATTTGTTATTAATGCCGTCGCAGTAAAATAATTGGGGCTGTGAATTGCACTATATTTTTTACCATCTTCAGTTATTGTACAATAGGCTTGGGCATCTATTAGCTGAAGTCGTTTTTTCTCGCATAACTGCTTGTATACAGCAAAACACTCTTCAAAAGCCTCCTCGTTCATTTCAGCCTCCTCCAAAATCTTAGCTCTAAGTATCCCGTCATTATCTACCCAAATCTCAGTTACCTTTGTTTTAATAATATTTGTTTCCAATTGCATAAAAAAATACAATATTTTAAAAAATCTTACATCTAAAATACAAAAAATAGCAATTCAAATAAATAAGTAGGTTTTTATCTCATAAAAGATACTATTAAGGGGGCTCCAGTATTAGAGTCAGTTGCTACTTTATATAATACTTCCAAATTTATTCTTAATCAAAAGTTATTGTTATATCAATTACAAGAAAATATATTGGAATAACACAAGAAGTTATTGCAGATATGCATATGAGCTTGTAAAAAGCTACATTTCATTTGACGCATTTTTCTCAAATCCAATTAGAGCTTCATTTCATTACCATATTTTACAGTTTATCTACTGAACTGATTTTACCTTGAGTTAAAGACGATAAATAAATCAAGTCTTTTTTAGTATCATAGGTAATGCCTTCAGGAAACAAATTGTAAGACTGGAAATTAATTTTTTCCGTTTTATTATCCTGTGTAAATGATAACAAAGAAGCAAAAATTGTTATTGCCAAGGCGTATTTTAAATAAGATTTCTTCATAGTACTTAACATAATTATCTTGATTTAATTAATCACTTCGGCTAAATATAATAAATTTCTAACGCTAAGTTTACAAGTTATCTATCAAATAAACTTTAGTAAATTTGAATAAGGGGAAGTTAAAATGAAAAATACATGTAGAAAACATACCCCAGATATAGTTTTGTTAGAAAGTTTAAAATTTGTGCCAGTAATTATTAATAGAATGTTAATCTTATATTAATTAATAGTCTTAATGTTTTTAAAAAAATCTTACATTTATTTTCTGACATAAGAAAAATGAACATGCACTATTATCGGGCAACAAAAAAAATCAATAAAACGGCCTTACTTGAATTTTTGGAAAAAGAAACACTAAGAGATAAGAACATTACGATTGAGTTACGTGAAGTGCTTGATATTATTTATTTATTTACATCAAAAAACAAGCTATTAGAAAAAGTGGATGAACTTTACCCTAGCGTATTTGAGATTTCAGAATCTCCACTTTTGGAAGGTAAAATTCTTTTTAGTAATTCCGAAGCCCATTAAAAATCAAAATGGTAAGTTCTATTCTGTTTTGTACTGTTCCAACCACAATTTAGCGTCATACTCATTGGTAAACAGCTTGGCCGGCAAATCAGGCGTTTTTATCATATTTAGATTGATAAAGATGGTTGCAAGAAATTTAGTGAATGAATTTTTTACAATAAACGCTCCCGCTGTAATACCTTTGGTTCCATCTCCCTCTGCAATATATTCTCTTGCCTTATAATCAGTATTTTTTATATTTCTGACATCGCCAAGCATCGGATAACTTTTACCATTGCACAATTTTAATCTCGCAGCAACGCAGATTTTGGCTATCTCTAAAGTTATTTCAAGGTCTTTAGAATATTTTACTAATAAAATACCATCCTCAATTTTCATAAAGGTGTATTCATTCTTAAAACAATTATTATCCATGTTACAATAAACTATTTTGATACAAAACTAAAAAAAGCCCTCCCCCTAAAATGTTATTTTTTGATTTAAAAAATATGCCTTTTGAGTTGTTCAATAAAATATTAAATATTTGCTTGGGGGGATATTAAAGCTTAATCAAGAGGTAAAGATAAAAGCCAATTAATCGCCTCTCCTTTTGAGGTAAATGCACGAAAAGGATATTTAGGCCTATTATAATAATTAAGAAAATTAGCTGCATGTTTGTATATACTATTATCTACCCAAGCAGCAGTACCTCTAAAAAGAGGCATGTTTTCTAAATTAGTTAAAAACCGTTTCCCTTCGTTCGTTATACTCATATTTACACGGGCATCAGCAAAAGTAACATAGGAGTTATATTCACTTAATTTTTCGGCCCAAGCAATAAGTTCACGAATTTCAGGGAATCCTAACTCTGCGTCCTCTTTATAAGTATAATAAACAATAGGCTTTACATATACTATGCTCGCATAAGATAAGTCTATTTCGTTTATGGGTTTATTCATTTGACGGTAAAATTAAAAAATTTGACAACTTATACAGTAAGAGCATTTTATTTTTTTATTAAACTATTGAATATATATTAAGTATCTTTTTACTGGCATGATTTTTTATGCTATATAAAATCATGTTTGTGAGTGATGATATAATAAAGCACAAGATTAATCTTGTGCTTTATTAGTTTGCATTAAACCAATTACGGATAAGTTAAAACTATCTTTAACTTGTATATAAGCAACCATTTGTGTTGATTTTGCTCCGAATTTTTCTTTTTCTTCATCAGCCGTAAGACCCAAACAAATTTTATGTTTATCAAGTTGCTTAGCTCTTAAAATTGCCTGAAAAAGCAATTGGCGATACACATGGTATTCTTTAAAACCATAATCTAACCCTAACACCCAGGGGCAATAATT
>DATFTU010000300.1:0-3086 GCA_035261565.1 Bacteroidia bacterium | reverse complement strand
GACCCCCGAGATTTGGAAAAATTGTATGGGATGAAATACCCTGTATACCAACACCCGAAAAAAGAAATTATTAACCTTCCGCTATTGTTCGCTCCATTAAAACACAATGAGGATATTGAGTTAGAAAAAGGGTCGAACATAAAACCGCTACCAAAACTTGATGCATTAACCGATAAATTTAATGCGCCTGTAATTTTAAAAGTTGGCGATGATATATCTACGGATGAAATTTTAAGTGGAGGCACAAAAGTATTGCCTTTACGAAGTAATATTCCTGAAATTAGTAAATGGGCTTACCATCAACTTGATGATAATTTTTATAAAAAAGCATTAAACGCCAAAGAAAAATCAGGCGGGCATATTGTTGTAGCCGGAAAAAACTACGCGCAGGGCTCATCAAGAGAGCATGCTGCATTAGCCCCTAAATACTTGGGCCAGGTTGCTGTTATTGCTATTGGATATGCCCGTATTGGCTGGCAAAACCTGATTAATTACGGGATACTTCCTTTTGAATTTAAGACAGCCAATGATTATAATAAAGTTGAAGAAGGCGATATTCTGCATCTTGAAAATATAAATGAAGAAGCGTTAACATCTAATAAAATAATTGTACTAAATCAAACCAAAAAAACTGAAATTCAGGTAAACCACAAACTATCAAAAAGACAAATACAAGTGGTGCTTGCAGGTGGAATGATTAATTATTTTAAACGAAAAAACAAATAAGGTTAATCAGCATTTTTCTTTAGCGTATCTGCCAGGCGCAGGCTCAATTTCTTTGTATTTTTTATTACCCAATGCTATAGGAGCCGGTACTTTTTTACCTCCATTTTCTTTTAATTTATTGCTCCAATATATCCACCAACTTCCCGCAAATAATTTAGCCGTCTTTTGCCACTCTTTAAACCCATAACCTAATTTGCCGTTTAAATAATGGCCATATTTGTTTTTAGATGGGGGGTTAACAACACCCATAACATGGCCCGATTCGCCAAGAATAAATTCAACAGGCCCGCTAACTAATTCGGTTGTACTAAAAGCTGTTTGCGGAGGCGATATATAATCTTCTTTCATGGCAATAACATATACGGGCGCTGTAATTTTACCAATATCTATTGCCGTATCGGCTATACGAAGGGCATTTTTTCTGCTTAGGCGGTTCTTAAAAATCATTTCTTTCATATAAAACACATACATGCTGGCCGGCAGGTTGGTATTATCATTTGTCCAATATATTACATCAAAAGCAGTTGGTTCAATTCCTTTTAAATAATTATTTATGGCATAATTCCACACTAAATCTTTTGAGCGAATAAGATTAAATGCACGCTCCATATCATGCCCATGCATTACGTCATCTTTAAGTAACTCTCCTCTCTCCAACTTGTTTACTAAGGCCTCGTTAATAACATCGCCCATCGGGCCTATATCAGAAAAATCAACCATGGATGCCATAAGACTCATTGAATTAATAACATCGTTTGCGCGAGCTGCTAAAATTGAACATGAAATGCTTAGTAGTGTACCACCTAAACAATAGCCAAGTGTGTTTATTTTTTTTGCCCCCGAAATATTCTGAACAACATCAATAGCTGCTAATGCTCCTTTGTTTACATAGTCATCAAACGTAAAATAGCCCATTTTAGGGGGAGGGTTTTTCCATGAGATGATAAATACAGAAAAACCCTGCTCAACCATAAATTTTACAAACGAGTTTTGAGGTTGCAAGTCAAGTACATAGTATTTATTAATCCACGGCGGAATAATAAGTAATGGAACTTCGTATACATTTTTTGTAGTTGGGGCATATTGAATTAACTGTATTAATTCGTTTTCGTAAATAACAGCCCCCGGTGTTATAGCCAAATTTTTACCTACCGTAAAAGCAGATTCATCAGTTTGACTAATTCTGCCTTTTTGAATATCAATTACAAAATTGGTAAAGCCATCCCATAAATTTTTACCCTTTGTTTTTATGGTTAATTCTAATACTTCGGGGTTGGTAAACAAAAAATTAGCCGGAGAAAATAAGTTGATGTACTGCTGCGTATAAAAATCTAATTTTCTTTTAATAGGTTCTCCCATTTCAACTTCGTCTACAATTTTTAATACCAATTGTTCTAACAACAAATGGGTTTGCTTTATAAAATCAAAATAGGGTTGTTGATTCCATTGAGGAGCTTTAAAACGGTTGTCTCCTTTTTCGGGCAAAATAAGTGGTACGTATCCGCCCTCTTCTTTCTCTCTGCAGTCAATAAAAATATCTTTCCAAATAGCCTGCTGTTTTTGCAGAAAATCTAAATAGTAACTTCTTACTTTTATCATTTCAGCGGGCTCAGCAAAAAGCTTGGTAAAGAAGTAAGAATAGGTAAGAGCTATATCATGAAAATCGCGGTTATAACCCGAACAATTTTCAAAATAATTTTCAACTATTTTTTTGTTGATCTTTAAAGTATTTTTAAATACCTTTTCGATATTAAAATTTTCAAGCTCGTACATCTTACTTCTTTAAAATGCTGCTTAATGCTTATGGTGATTGTGGTTATGGCTATGGGCGTGTGCAGGTTCAGCCTTTGCGGTTTTTTTAACCATTACCGGTTCGTGCTCCCTCTCTTCTTTTTCAGCGGTATGAACTCCTTTTAACACATCTGAAAAAAACTTTTCATTTCGTTTAAAGGCCGAGTTAAACTGGTTGTTCAGTTCTTCCATAAATTTTTTGTTTAACTCTACCGATAAATCCATATGCCTATTACAATTTTCTGTTACCGTATGTAACATATCAGCTCTTAGCTTCCACTCTTTTTCTACCATTTCCCGCATTTTTTCGGCTGTTTCGCTCCACCCCTGTTGCATGCTTTGCGATTTTTTTTGCCCTAAGGAATTCCACAAATTATGCAAATCTGCCATTTGCTTATACATATCCTGGTATTGTGCACTGCACATATTCATAAAGCCGTTGTTAGCTTTAAACCAGTTAAATGCAGGAAAAAATGAATTTGCCATTTCATGCCCGTCATACGCTTTAGCAAAGCCCATATTTGCCATCCAGTGGTTTTTGCTCATACCAGGTATTGAATTAAACAGAT
>DATFTU010000299.1:0-2097 GCA_035261565.1 Bacteroidia bacterium | reverse complement strand
AAACACGCATTAACCTTGAGCGCCGTGTGCTAAATATGTTGGAGGGAGGTTGCCAAATGCCGCTGGGGGTTTATTGCGAAAGCGAGATGAACGAAAAAGATAAGTATCTTTTTAAAGTGTGGGTTAGCAAAGCCGATGCTTGGGATAAACAACCGGTTCAATTATATTTTGAATCTATTTTTGCGTATGAGTTGCCCGATAAAATCATCGAAAAAATAAATGGCATTACGCCACAAAAAGTTTTTATAAGCAAAACCTCGCGCGATAAAGATTATTTAGAAAAAGCGCTAAAAAAATTAAACTTTGATGTAACGGCAAAAAGCCTGATAGACTTTAAGCAAATTCCGTTTCACCACATGCCCATTAGCGAATGGATATTTTTCAGCAGCAAACATGCAGTACGTTATTTCTTTAACCAAAAACCAACTATTGGCAAAGTAAAGTTTGGCTGCATAAGCAAACAAACATCAGCCGAACTTAGGCAGTATGGCCACCGTGCCGATTTTATAGGGCAAAACACCGATACCAAATTTGTAGGCAAGCAATTTGCATCTTTAGTGGGCAGTGCTAAAGTACTATTTCCCGTGGCTAAAGAAAGTATGCAGAGCGTGCAGCAACAAATGTTTACTAAAAACACCATTAACCTGGCTGTGTACGAAACCCTAAAACAAGGTATTGAAATTGACAAAACAACCAACATACTGGTATTTACATCGCCCAGTAATGTGGAAGCCTTTTTTGAAAAAAACAAATGGCAGGAGCATTACAAAGCCGTTGCCATGGGTGAAGCCACCGAGCATGCCCTGTTTAGAAAAGGTGTGCGCAAGCCGGCCAAACCTTTATCGTTTGATGATTTGGGCCTAATGCAGTGCATTCTGTCGCTTAGTTAATTTTTATATAAAACTTAAAATACACATCCATTAATTTCTGATATATTTGCCGAAAATTTTTTAGTTATGAATAAAGGTCCCGTTTCAAAATTTATAGAACATCACTATCGTCATTTTAACGCAGCTGCTTTAATGGATGCTGCTAAAGGATATGAAACACATTTAGCCGAAGGCGGCAAAATGATGGTTACATTAGCCGGTGCCATGAGTACGGCTGAGCTTGGCATATCATTAGCCGAAATGATTCGTCAGGATAAAATTGCTATCATTTCCTGCACCGGTGCAAACTTAGAAGAAGATGTTATGAACCTGGTGGCGCACTCGCATTACAAGCGTGTACCAAACTACCGTGACCTTACTCCAAAAGATGAGTGGGATTTATTAGAAAACCACTACAACCGTGTTACCGATACTTGTATACCGGAGGAAGAGGCTTTCCGCCGTTTACAAAAACACCTGGTAAAACAATGGAAAGAAGCAGAAGCAAAAGGTGAGCGTTATTTTCCGCATGAATTTTTATATAAAACCGTTTTAAGCGGCGATTTAAAACAGTATTACGAAATTGACCCAAAAGACAGCTGGATTGTTGCTGCGGCTGAAAAAAATATTCCAATTGTATGCCCGGGTTGGGAAGACAGCACCACCGGAAACATTTTTGCCAGCTACGTAATTAAAAACGAATTAAAAGCAAGCACCGTAAAAAACGGTATTGAGTATATGGTTTGGCTGGCCGATTGGTACCGCAAAAACTCAGGTGGTAAGGGTGTAGGATTTTTTCAAATTGGGGGCGGTATTGCCGGAGATTTCCCAATTTGCGTTGTGCCTATGATGTATCAGGATTTGGAGTGGCATGATGTTCCTTTTTGGTCATACTTCTGCCAGATATCAGATTCAACAACCAGTTACGGTTCATACTCAGGCGCTGTGCCAAACGAAAAAATTACCTGGGGCAAACTTGACATTAATACTCCTAAATTTATTGTAGAAAGCGATGCAACCATTGTGGCGCCGCTTATGTTTGCCTGGATTTTAGGTTGGTAAAAAAATTCTTATATTAGCTTATGCCAATTACAAAAAAAATTTGCAGCATAGCTATAGCTTTTAGTGTTATAATTTTTAGCTGCAAAAAAAACACCCCGGCCTCTACAACTACTCCGCCGGCTAATGTTAGTACCCTAACAATGGATGGCAGTAATGTTGCTAACTT
>DATFTU010000298.1:0-7333 GCA_035261565.1 Bacteroidia bacterium | reverse complement strand
CGGCATTTCCTCCGCTTGGTGTCCAGGTATATGTATAACCTGCTGTGCCCCCTGACGGAGTAACTGTTATACTTCCATTATTTTGCCCGCACGATGCAGGGGATGTGGCTGTTATACTGGCACTTAATGCCGAAGCAGGTTGTGTAATATTTACAGTTATTGTACCCGTACATGTACTGCTTGAACTTACACTGACGGTGTATACCCCCGCGGCTAATCCGGTTTGTGAAGCTCCGTTAAGGTTGCCAGGTTGCCAGGTATATGTATAAGTTCCTGCGGGTGTTGCTGTTACCGTGGCACTACCTGTGTGAGCACCAAAACAACTTACACTATTAGTGGCCGTAACAGATAGAGTTGGTGGAGTACACGCACTACATGGCGGCACCGATGCTAGCGAAGTAATTGTATATGTTGTTCCTGAATTATCTTTTACAATTACCGGGTAACTTCCGGGAGCAGCTATAGTAGCAGTGTTTGTTGCAATAGGTGTTAAAGAAGTTGTAACCACACCCGGACAAATAAATGGAGCACAATTACCACCAGGACAACCACTACAATTTGTATATGTTGTTGGCTTGTACCAATTATAAGGTGCTGTTCCGTTAGAGACAGTAATGTTACCCCCACTTTGACAAACAGTTAATGTAACGCAAGTATTTACTGTTATTTCAATTGAATCGCTTCCGCAAGCGAGTGTATAAATAATAGTGTGTGTACCTGCACCTGCTGTTGCTGGGTTAAATACCCCCGATGCGTTTACTCCTGCCCCGCTCCATGTTCCGCCCGATGTTACAGGAGTAAGCGTTACCGATGGTGCTGTTGTACAAAAAGGCCCGGCCGGGCAAATAGTTGCATCACAACAAAATAAGGTCATTGGGTTACAAGCCGACATATTAATTGATTGAACATATCCTGTGCGGCTTGTAGAAGATGATGTTCCGGTTGCACCACTAACAACTACATTACCACCATAGCTTACAGCCACATCATACACAGCAAAAGGAAGAGTAACCGATGATAATTGGTTTAGGTTGGCGTCATATTTTATTACCGCATTACCCGAACCCACATACACATTACCACAACTATCTATATCAATACCGCTATTGCCTGCTTGGTTAAAACCTAAACTTGTAGTAGAAATTCCGCCAGGTATAGTTGCCGTAGCCAAAATAGCCCCTGAACCTAAAGACCGTTTATGTACAGTTTTGCCATTTTGTGTGTACACAAAATATCTATTAGCACGAATTGACATCATACCCGAATTTCCATTCTGAGGACGATAATTTTCGCATTTATACCCAAAATTATAGGTATGATTAATTTTAAACAAAGAATTTGCTGTAGGGCAGGCTGAAAAATTTTGGTCTATACATCCCATCGAGTCTAATGTAAGGTAATAATATTTAGCGTTTCGTGAAGATGTTATTGATCTAACTTCATCAGGATTATTAATAAAACCGCCACCGGTTACAAAACCAACATTTTTTGTACTATTAACACTTCCGTTACTGGTATTTATGTCGAAAATTGTTCCGTAGCCTTGCACCGTAGGAAATGCATTTAGATTGGTACCCCCAATTATTAATTTTGTCTGATCGCAGTTAAAAGCAATATTCCAATACTCCTCGGTACTACTTCCGTTAACTTTATATATCTGCGCTCCTGCCGGGCTTACTTTAGTTAACGAGGCAGATGCACCACAAGTAACATATGAGTTTCCGGCCAAATCAGTTGCAAAAGTTCCGAGCCAATCATTTTGGCTGGTATCATAAGCTGTAACAAACGTCCATTGTAAAACACCTGCCGAATTATATTTTAATAATTTCATTGGCACATCACCACCAATTATGTATATGTTGCCTGCTCCGTCTTTTTCACATTCCCACACACAATTTGAGTTTGCAATGGATGGTGTTTGTACCCAAGGGTCAATAATTAACGTTTTAGTTTTGTCATAATCGCCAATTTGAAGTGAAATGGTTTTCCCTGTTTTAATAAACTTAGAGGCTACTGCTAAGGATTTATTATTTGCATAAAAAGTTTGCGGGGCATGTTCAACAATATTATCAAACTTAGTAGAAATATGAATTTCTCCATCGCTGTTTAGCTTTACTCTGTTTGAATATGTCATTTTAATAAGAGAAGCGTCGGCGCTAGGGTGCAGAATAAAAGAATATTTTATTCCGTCAGTTGGGTTAAAAATATATTCAACATCTATATTGGGGTACAGGTTTTTATAGGTAATTTTTTTGTACCCGTATAAATAATTTATGTTTTTTGACTCGCCTCTTTCGTTATAAGAGTAACTAAAATACTCGGTTGATTTATCTTCCGAAATTATTTGTACATCTGCATTCGCCCCTTCCCACTGCATGCTTACTACGTCCGTTTTGTATGAAACGACTTTTTCTTCTTTCTCTTTTTCTAAAAACTCTTTTGCATTCTTAAATTTTTCGGCCCGCTCTCTTTCTTCTTCATGGTCTCTTTTTTTCTTTCTTTCTTTAAAACTGTAAACAAGTCCTTTTGGAGTAAAGAAAATTTTTGTTGTGCCTTCGTCATATGCATATTTAACCTCTGCTTTTATACCTGATGCAGCAGGGAGTTTAAATTGCCCTTTATTTTCAATGAAAACTTTTTGGATTTGCCATTTTGCCAACCAATTAGTTGTCGCATTATTAAAAACGGAATCTTGTGCTTTAGTATAAACTACTGATAAAAAAATAAAAACAAAGAAGTGTAACCTTATACTAATTTTACGCATTAAATTTGTCTTTTTGGTTAAAATGGCTTGTATTTACAATTATTAGCTATGCCAAATTTAGCTGCTGGCGTAGTTGCGAAAAATAGAGTGATAAACCTATTTTAATGAGTTAATTAACCTATCCGACAAAATTTTAGCAGGAAATCATCAAACCATCCTGCTCATTTAATTAATAATTTCTTATTATTAATATCACATTAAATTATAGCAAACAATTCGAAAAAAAAGTACTTTTTTACTGATTATATCAAAGATTTATTTTGTTTTGCACAAAAATTAAACGCGGCTAAAAATACCGCTAATTATTAGTAATTTTAGCGAGAAAGCTGATGAAAAGATGAGGATACGGTTACTGTTTATTTTATTTAATTTATTTGTATTAAATGCTGCATTTGGCCAGTGCCCTCAAGTTTATGATGGCACAGGAACCGCAGCTTCTAATCCTTATTGGATAAACTGTACCGGAGGAGCCTATACGTTAAACCTTTCTTCACCCAGCAGTATAGGAAGCTATACCGTTGTTTGGGGAGATGGCACGGCAAATACCACAGGAGCATCTTTAGCAGCAAATACTATTATTACACACGATTATGCCGCTACTATAGATACTTTTATTGTTCAGTTAATTACAAGTGCTCCATCGTGCACATTAACGGGCGTAGTTGTAATGGAAAAACCAGTTAACGCATCTATACAAATTCCGGTTGGGGGTGTAACAACAGCCTGCGCCCCTGCAACACTTGCCTTTATTAACTCAAGTACTGATGTTTCGCAAACAACTTCTTTTTCTTGGAATTTTGGCGATGGCAGCCCATCCGTAAATTATAATTATACTAATGACGGACAAACCGTAACGCACACTTATAATAAAGGCACCGTAAACTGCCAAACCATTGTTACACTTAAAGCGCAAAACTATTGCACGTTTGGAACACCAACTTCGGCACAATTTAACCCCATACAAATTTATGATAAAGACCAAGCTGCCATTACACCCGATGCTGTACTAAAATGCTGGCCCGATAACTCGTTTACGTTTACAAATACTACTTCGCGAAACTGTTTTGCACAAGGTAATAATGGTATACGCTACGAAAAATGGGATTTTGGAAATTACTGGGGCACCGGCCATGATTCTATTATTGGCTGGACCGCTTGGCCGCCCTCGTTTCCTAAAACAGTTGCTTACCCGGGTTTAGGAAACTATACCGTAATACTATATGATAGTAATGAATGTGGTATTGATACAACATCTATAACCGTTAGTATAGTAAACAAACCCACAGCAGGACTTATTTCGGTTAAAGATACCGTGTGTGTGGGTACATCTTTTACGTTTACTAATACAAGTTCAACGGGTTATGCATACCAATGGAATTATGGTGATAATGGCACTTATACTAACACAAATCATAACCCGCAAACACATACGTATGCAAGTGCCGGCACTTATACGGTATCGGTGGTAGCTTATATTTCGGGGGCTCCCAATGCTTGTAAGGATACAGCCAAATTGGTAGTTCATGTCCTCCCCTCACCCACCTCAAGTTTTACATTTACTCCGCCGATTGGTTGCAATAGTGTAACAAGTACGTTTACCGATGCATCTACAGGTGCAGTTGCCTGGCAATGGAATTTTGGAAACGGCAATACTTTTAACGGACAAACACCACCTGCCCAAACGTATACTACAGGTACGTACACAGTTTCATTACAAACTACATCAGCTGATAATTGCACCAATACAAAAACACACACAGTAGTTGTTTATCAAAAACCGGTACCGCAATTTACTACCAGTGCCCTATGTGCTCAGAATACGATAACGTTTACGGATAATTCTACCCACTCTGCCGGAGATAATATTGTAAGCTGGACTTGGGATTTTGGAGACGGCAGTATAAGAAACCATAGCCAAAACCCAACTCATACCTATACTACCGCAGCAACTTATAGTGTATTGCTAAGTGTGGCAACAGCAAATTGTTCGGATAGCATTGTAGTACCTTTAACTTTAAACCCATTGCCTATAGTTTCGTTTGTTAATGTACCTGATAGCGGGTGCCCTGCTTTAGTTGTAACGTTTACCAATTCTACACTTGGAGCAACCATCTACAACTGGAATTTTGGAAATGGCAACACATCTACAACAATGAGCCCAACCCAAACTTTTAGTAACAACACTACATCAACCATAACTTACACTACCACTTTAGTTGCCACGTCTGCCGCAGGTTGTAAAGATTCTATCAAAAATACCATAAAAGTTTTTGGCAAGCCAATAGCTGCTTTTGGTTCAAACGCTTTGGCGAGTTGCGCTCCATTTAATGTTGTGTTTACTAACTCATCAACAGCTGCCACAAGTTATATATGGAATTTTGGAGACGGAACCGCCACATCAACCTCAGTAACACCAACTCATTTTTACCAAAACACAACAGGCTTTTTACAAAACTATACAGTTACATTGCATGCCACTAACGCCGGCGGTTGCCAGGATTCTACCAAGCAAGTGGTACAAGCTTACCCACAAGCACAATTTAATTTTTCATCCCTACCTGATTCGGGCTGTACGTTATTGAATGTAAATTTTCCTGCATCAGCAGGGGCAGTTGCTTATCAGTGGAATTTTGGCGATGGTTCATCAACATCAACCGGGGCAAATCCATCACACACATTTACAAATACAACCACCACTACACAAATATATACTGTGCAGCTTATTGCAACCAATGCCTTTAATTGTACCGATACAGCCAAACAACCCATTAAAGTGTTTCCTAAACCAACAGCCTCGTATAGTTTAAATACAAACACAGGCTGCTCAACTTTTACACCTGTTATAACTAATAATTCTACAGGTTATGTAAACACAAACTGGAATTTTGGAGACGGAGGCACTTCTACCGGTGTTACTCCGGTGCATACTTTTACCAATACATCTTTAGTAAAAGACTCCTTTAATGTACAATTAGTAGTAACAAATTCTTTTGCCTGTAAAGACACTCTAAAAAAATACGTGTACGTATTACCCAAAGTACATGCAGCTTTTACGTGCGATACGACAGGTTGTTCTCCTTTTAAATCAACATTTATTAATTCTACTCAAGGAGCCAATAGTTATATATGGACTTTTGGTGATGCCGCAACCACCTACACAGTTACAAACCCTATACATATTTACACTAATACAACAAGCATTACGGTAACTTATACGGCACAGCTTATTGGCAATAATAGTTTTAATTGCGCTGATACCACAACACAAAAAATTACCGTGTACCCAAAACCAACAGCTTCTTATACTCAAAGTGCCGATTCGGGATGTGCCAATTTGCCGGTAAACTTTACCAATAACTCGCTTAATGCCACTTCATACAACTGGACTTTTGGTAATGGAGGAAGCTCTACATTAACAAGCCCCAGTTATACTTATAGCCCCGTAATAGCTGTAAAAGATTCTTTTCCCATAAAATTAATCTCTTATAACGTATATGGTTGTACAGATACAACAAAAAGCGAGATAATTATTTTTCCGAAAGTAACCGCTTACTTTACCTGCGATACTATGGGCTGTTCTTTATTTAAAAGCACATTTGTAAACACATCCCAAAATGCAACTATTTATGCATGGGATTTTGGCGATGGCTCATTAATATCAACCACAACAAACCCAACTCATACTTACACCAACACAACTACTGCCGCGATAACTTATACTGCTACACTTTATGCCGAAAGTAAATATGGTTGCACCAATACTTTTACCAAAACAATTACTGTTTTGCCAAAACCGGTAGCATCTTTTAGTTTTAGTACAAATACAGGTTGTTCTATATTTACACCGGTTATAACTAATACTTCAGTTGGTGATACAGGTGTAGTTTGGAATTTTGGCGACGGGGGTACTTCTATTTCAGCTAACCCGGTACATTCATTTACCAATACTGCGTTGGTAAAAGATTCATTTAATATACAGTTAATTGTAACCAACGGTTCTGCTTGTAAAGACACTATAAAAAAATACGTATATGTTTTACCCAAAGTACATGCAAGCTTTACCTGCGATACTATGGGTTGCTCGCCTTACAAATCAACTTTTATAAATTCGAGCCAGGGAGCAACCGGTTATGTTTGGAATTTTGGTGATGCCTCCACAACAATAACCACAACAAACCCCGTACACACCTATACTAATACAACTAACATTATAAAAACTTATACTGCACAGCTTATTGGCAATAATAGTTTTAATTGCGCTGATACGGCAATCCAAAAAATCACCGTGTACCCCAAACCAACAGCATCTTTCAGTTTAAATGTAAGTGCAGGATGTTCGGTATTTACTCCTATTATAACTAATACTTCGGTTGGTGATACAGGTGTGGTTTGGAATTTTGGCGATGGAGGCACTTCCATTTCCGCTAACCCCGTTCATACCTTTACCAATACAGCTCTGATTAAAGATTCGTTTAACGTGCAGTTAATTGTAACAAATGCTTTTGGTTGTAAAGACACTGCAAAAAAATATGTAGATGTTTTGCCTAAAGTGCATGCAGGTTTTACAAG
>DATFTU010000297.1:0-2054 GCA_035261565.1 Bacteroidia bacterium | reverse complement strand
CTGTGAAGATTTAAACACTGCCGAACAGCTTGGCAGCGATATTGCCATTCAGTACATACAGCAATTTTGCGGTGGCGATAGGGTGGGGATGGAGCGTTAAAACTAACCGTTTTTCTTCCCGGTATATTTTTTTAGCAATGCACCAGATTGCTCTTGTATTTTATGTTGCATAAAGGATGTCCACCCCAAAAGAAAGCCTTTTAACCCAAAAGCTTGCTTTGCCCATTTATACAAATCAAAAGTATCGGTATGCTTTATTATTTTACCATTGGCAAATTCAAATTCAGCTGAAATTACGTTAATTACTTTTCTGCCTGTGGCACTAAAAACATAGGTGGCAGTCCAATTAGCACTGCCTGTTTTATCATCTGCCTGCACATTACTAAAAACAATATGTATGTTGCCTTTATTTCTGCCAATAAGCATACGCCACATATTTTTGGCATCTTCGCCTTTTAAACAGCCAAAGGCAGGGTCTTTAAACTGAATGGCATCATGATAACAACTTACCATGCCTTCGGCATCTGCCTTAGCAAACGATTGGTAAAAGTGCGTTATAAGTTCGGCGTTTGTCAAAGCTTAATAAAATTTAGCTTTATTAATAGCCATACGCTTTAGCAATATGCTTGGGCGGTAACGGTCGTCGCCATAATCGGCCTGTAAGGTTTGCAACTGGGTATAAATATTTTCTATACCTAATTCATCAGCCCACTTCAGTAAACCTTTGGGGTAATTTACCCCTTTAGTCATAGCGGTATCAATATCTTCTTTAGTTCCAATTTGCATGTATAAAGCATCCGCAGCTTCGTTTATGAGCATGGCAATAATGCGGGTAAAAATTTCTTTGCCTAATGCTTCATCTTTTTTAGGCTGAGGTGCATCTGTTACTGAATAGTTATAAAAACCCTTATTAGTTTTTCTTCCATAAAAACCTGCCTCAACTAAACGCTTTTGGCAAAGGTTAGGCCGGTAACGGGCATCAAAATAAAATTGTTTCCAAACGGTTTCGGTAACCGTATAATTAACATCATGCCCAATTAAATCAGTTAACTCAAAAGGCCCCATTTTAAAGCCGCCTATTTCTTTCATGGCCCAATCAATAGTGGGTATATCGGCAATGCCTTCTTCGTATATTTTCATAGCCTCGCCATAAAACGGACGTGCAATACGGTTTACAATAAAGCCGGGAGTATCTTTACAAAGCACAGGCAGTTTACCCCAGCTTTCTATCAGTTTTTTACAGGCTTGTGTAATATTATTATCGGTTGCAATGCCCGGTATAATTTCTACCAGAGGCATTAGCGGTGCCGGGTTAAAAAAATGTATGCCTAATACTTGTGCGGGATTAGTGCAGGCTGCCGCAATAGATGTGATGGATAATGATGAGGTGTTACTGGCTAAAACACATTTGCCATCCGTAATTTTTTCCAGTTGAGAGAATACTTGTTTTTTAATATCCAGATTTTCTACAATGGCTTCAATTATTAAGTGGCAGGGTTTTAAGCCTTCTATATTTTCTGTAAAAGAAATACAGGCAAGTACTTCATCACTTTTTTGTTGTGTAATTTTTTGTTTCTCAACTAATTTAGCAAGAGTGCCGGCTAAATTTTGTTTGGCTTTTTGTAATGATGCAACATTGTTATCATACAACCATACTTTATGCCCTGCCATGGCAGCCACTTGTGCAATGCCGCTGCCCATAGCACCCGAGCCAACAATACCAATAATAGATTTTGAGTTTAATTCCATCGTATGAAATTAAACAGTCATAATTTCTTTTTCTTTATGCTCTAAATGCTTATCGCATTTAGTTACATATTGGTCGGTAAGGGTTTGTATTTTTGCTTCAGCATCTTTGGCCTCATCTTCAGGTAAAGCAGTTTTAGCACTTTTTAATTTTTTAATTTCTTCCATAGCATCTTTGCGTGTGCTTCTAATGCCCACTTTAGCATCTTCTGCTTCTTGTTTGGCTTTTTTAACCAAATCTTTTCGGCGCTCTTCGGTAAGCGGTGGTATAGATATACGGATTAGTGTTCCATCATTTTGCGGGTTAA
>DATFTU010000296.1:0-5191 GCA_035261565.1 Bacteroidia bacterium | reverse complement strand
ATTGTAAAACTGTTTTGGATGCTATCGTCGATTAACGAATCGCCGGAAAATTCGGTTAAGGAGCCACAACTGCCTGTGTATGATGTGTATTGTAATATATCGTTAGTACCCGTGGTATCGAACACAAGGCTTAACTCGTAGGTGCCTGCGCCCGGCGTTGTTACCGTAAACCAATAGTTAGGGCTGGTGTAACTGCTTACGGTTGCTGTTACGGGGTATGTGTAGCTTGCCGCCGTAGAGCATGAGGTTGCTGTTTGGGCCCGGCCCGTGGCAGCAAATAAAATGGCTATAAAAAATAGCCAGATTGGGTTTTTAAAATTTTTCATGTTTTGGGTTTTTATTAAAGCAATAATATGGCGGTTAGTTGAGAAAAAAAATACGAGTTTGCGCATAATCTTACATGTGTAAGGTTATTGAATTTTTTGTTGTTAAATTTTTTTGAAATGCCTTGATAAATAAGGGCTTGGGGTAAGGTTACGTAAAAGTTAAATATTTTGGATGTAAGTTATGAGAGATAAATTATAAGTTGTTGTTTGCGTTAGGGATGGCAGTGGAAAGCTTTTTTATTTTGTAACCGAAATAAAAAACTTGCAACGTACAGCCCGACGGTGGTAACCCACCGGAACGCCCTGATAATTTACGGTATACGGAAGCCCATTACCAAAATATCGTCGTTTTGTTTGCGGGTACCTTTGTAGTTTAAAAAGGTTTGGTGGAAGGCTTCTTTTTGTTCTTCTATTGGTAGGGCATGAATTTGTAACAGCAACTCTTTTACGCGGGGTGCCATAAATTTTTTTTTGGTTTGCTGGCCCACTTGGTCGCCATAGCCATCGGTACCCATGTATACCATGCTGCCTGAGGAGAGGCTGAGTTCGGTAACGCCCGAATCTTTTCTGCCGGCAAAGGCAAAAATGCCGTGTACCGATTTTACCTGAGGGTCTAACTGTGTTAGCTCGCCATTGCTACTAACTACATAGGCTGCATGGTTAACGGAGGAGAAGGAAAGTTTTTTTGTTTGGGTATCTATTTTACAAATGGAAATATCCATACCATCTACAAAGGCTTCGTTGCTTTGTTTGTGCGACAGGGTGCGGGTTAGGCCTTCGCTAAGGTGCTCGATAATAGAAATGGGGTTGGTAATTTTTTTGAGGTTTACAATTTCGTTTAGCAGGGTGCTGCCAATCATGCTTAAAAAAGCGCCGGGCACGCCGTGGCCCGTACAATCTACCGTAACAAAAAACAGTTTGCTGCCATGCGCGGCAAACCAATAAAAATCGCCACTAACAATATCTTTAGGCATGTAGAGTACAAAAAAATCTTTTAGGTGCAATTTAATTTCGGTTTCATCGGGCAGGATGGATTGTTGTATGTGCTGCGCGTAATTAATGCTATCAACTATTTGGGTTTGTTTTTCTTCGACCAATTTTTTTTGCTGTTCGATAAGTTGGTTTTTTGTTTGAAGTTCTTCGCTGATTTTTTTCTTCTGCAAATAATTGCGGTACACAAAAAGTCCGGCAACTGTTACCAAAACCAAAAAGGCAATAACAAACCAAATGGCAATGCGTTGCCTTTGCTGGGTGGCCTGCTCGATAGCCATTTGTTTTTCGTGCTCAATTTTTAAGGAGAGTTCTTTGGTTTCAAACTCAAAGCGCAATTGTTTTACCTCAGCCTCTTTACGTATGTTTATGTTCATTGAGCTATCGGCATACACTTTTGACAGCTTGTAGTAATGCAGGGCTTCTTTATACTCGTTTAACGAATCGCTTACCTCATACAGCGCACGGTATGCGGCGGCAAAGTTTAGCACACGGCGGTTATTGTTGCTATACTTTAAGGATGTTTGCAAATATTTTTTTGCCTCATTGTATTTTTTTTGCTGCATAAGCAAACGCGCCATCCAGTAATTTGTAACGGCAAACGATGAGGTGTCGTGTTTTTGTTCAGCTATCTGATACGCTTTGGTAATGTGTTTTTCGGCTTCGGCAAAGTTTTTTTTGGTCATATAAATATTGCCCACGTTGGTGTGTGAGTTTATAAGCTCGGTGATTGGGGCATCTTTTAACTGGTTTTCGCGAATGTCGATAGCCTTTAATCCATAAAACAAAGCACTATCCGTATTATTAAGGCTGCTGTATATGGATGCCATATTATTATAATCATTAGCGATATATGATTTGTTGCCGATAACGGTAATATCTGTTTTAAGGCACTTGGTAAGCGTTTGCAGGGCTTTATCGTAATAGCCTATTTGCATTTGTATGGCGGCAATATTGTTATATATGCTGGTTAGTAATTCGTAATCGATGTTATCACTTTCGAGAATGAGGGCTGCCTGCTGGTAATAATCTAAGGCATCAATGGCTTTAGATTCGGTATAATAATACACTCCCATGTTGTTGCAGGCGCGTGCTTTTTCGCCGGAGAAAATGCGTATAGATTTTTTATCGGTTGCAGTTTCGTTTTTTTCGGCTATATCCAATATTTGTTTGCAGTATTTGGGTATATCGTTAAACTCGCATATCTCTGAAATTTGCCCCAGGGTTTTTATTTTTTCGGTATCGGCTGTGGCTTTGGGTAATACCTTAAATAAAGAATCGAGGCTTGGGTTTTGCTGGCAAAAAACAATTGTATGAATACTTAGCAGAAATAAAAAAAACGCCCCCCACTTTTTTAACATGTACCAAACGTACTAATTATTAATAGATAAAAAAATAGTTGAGGTTAAGCAGCAACAGGGCTTTTACAAAGTATATTAATTAGAGACAAAAATAAACAGGTTGTAATATTTAAAACAACCAACGAAACAACAAAAACAATGCACCTGATAATATCATGGTTACAGGCAGTGTTAATACCCAAGCCATAAAAATAGCCTTGATGGTTTTTGGTTGCAGATTTTTTAAACCTTTTTTTGCCACCATGGCACCTGCCACACCCGATGAAAGTACATGTGTGGTACTGACAGGCAAATTCCAGGCCGATGCCATACCAATGGTTGTTGATGCAACTAATTCGGCCGATGCACCTTGTGCATAACTCATGTGTTGTTTACCAATTTTCTCGCCTATTGTTTTTACTATTCTTTTCCACCCAATCATTGTGCCTAAACCCAATGATAAAGAAATCATAATGATTACCCACTTCGGAGCGTAGTCAGTAACTTGTTTCAACTCTTTAACGGTGCTTTTTAAATCGTTTTTTTCTTTAAGTGTTAACGATGAGTTTTCGCCCAAGCCAATTTTTTCACTGCTTTTAGAAACCAGTATTACATTTTTTCTCACATCAAAACGCCCTGCCGAATCTAACTCGGTTACACTCTTTTTATTTTCGAGTATGGCAAGTGTTTTTTGGCAACGTGTTTTGGTTTTTAAAATATCGATATTTTCTTTTTCAGAAAGTTTAGTTGTATCCATTCTATACACCAACTCTTTTACGTGTGTCATTTGCTGATATGTTACGGTAAGGTCTTGCGTATCTTTAATAGCAAAGTAGCCCGGCACTAAACCAATTAAAATAAGCATAACTAAACCAACCCCTTTTTGCCCATCGTTTTGCCCATGAAAAAAGCTAACCAGTGTACATGTAATAGTTAAAATAACACGAATCCATAATGGAGGTTTTACATCGGGCAAAGGTTCTTTGTAAATGGCATCGTTTTTTATCAGCCGTTTAAAAATAAACATAAAAATAATGGCTAAGGCAAAACCAACTAAAGGCGATACTAATAATGAGAGGCCAATATCCTGCGCTTTGCCCCAGTTTACGGCATCTTTACCATCAATGAAATAAAAAGCCAATCCTATTCCTAAAATAGAACCAATTAATGAGTGCGATGAGGATGCGGGTATGCCTAAATACCAGGTACCTAAATTCCAGCAAATGGCACTAAGCAATAAAGCAAATACCATAGCCATGCCATGTGCCATATTAGCATCGGTAAGAGTTTCGACAGGTAATAAATTTACTATGCCCATGGCTACACCAATGCCGCCTGTTAATACGCCTAAAAAATTCCATAAACCACTCCATACAACTGCAACGGTTGGTTTTAATGTATTGGTGTAAATTACGGTTGCCACTGCATTTGCCGTATCGTGAAAACCGTTTACAAACTCAAACGAGCAAGCCAGTAAAAGGCAAACTATTAATAAAATTAAAATTCCTGTTGTCATAGTTGTATAAATTTGGGCGCAAAAATGTTTGTTTTTCTTTTAGTTAATGTTAAGCTGGTGTTAAAATGATATTTGGTATTGTAACACAACCTGTCCATAACGATTGTTTTGTTTTAATTGACCGGTACCGTTTTCAGTAAAATACGGGCGGTTTTGATAGTCTAATGTAAATTTAGAATTGTGGCCTTTAATAAGCCAGTTAACGCCTGCATCCCAAACAATCATGGGGTCGCTAAGGCGATTATATACCGCATATTGGCAATTGGCAAACACTTGCAGGGTACCTTGCTCGCCCAATAAATGGTCTTTAAACTTGTATCCGGTTTGTGCATATAAAATATTGCCAGTACCAAGGTATGGCAGGGCATTGCCGTAATTATTTTTATCGTAAGTGGTGGCAGCGGCGGGTAAATGGCTGGTGGCAGCACCATTGGCAGGGTTATTGGCGCCGGTAACTTTTATAAAATTATACCCAAAGTTGTAGTTAGAGTAAGATGCGTATATGCTTATGGCATTGCCTTTATCTTTATTTACCGGTGCATCGTAAAAAACATCGGCTGCAAAGTGCATAATATTATTATAAGCAGTATCATATTTTCCTACTTCTTTAGCAGGTGCTAAATAATACATGGCATTTTTTTGGTAGTAAAAACCGGCACCAATATTAAATATGGTTTTTTTGCCTAAATAAGTACCAACAGTAGATGGGGCAAAATTACTTTCCTGGTCTAAAAACTGATACATAAAATACCCTTGGTACACAAAATTTGGTGGCAAAGCCGAAAAAGTTGCTCCACTACTGTTGATGGGGTCTATGCCCGATGCGGTTGAGATAACAAAGGGTTTTGCGGCTGATAAACGATAATCAAGTTTTCCGATTTTACCCTTGGCATAAACCCCCAAACGCCTTACAAACTGGTCGTACGTATCGTTTGTTACTTCCTGAAAGCCAGGAGGGTCTAATGTCATAATGCTTGATACGGATATGTTAGAAAAACGCGACGGGCCGTTCCAACCGT
>DATFTU010000295.1:0-2760 GCA_035261565.1 Bacteroidia bacterium | reverse complement strand
CTTGTAAAATAAAACGCTTAAGCCTATAACAAAAGCAATGGCTGCCGCTGTACGATATACAATTGCAAACCGTTTATAAAGAGGGATAATTTTGGTTTCTTTTTCTGCAACAACTTCAAAGTTTTCAAAATAATTTTCTGATGTAACAAAAATGTTTTTTGCTTTGTGAGAGAATAGTACTGGGTATGCTTCTTTCTCTTCGTTAATAGCAATTGTATTTAATACCTTATCAGGCAAAGTATCAAAATATAAAGCAGGAAGTGTAAAAGCTGATTTTTTATTTTCGGCTAATAAAGGGTATTGCAATAAATCTTCCTGTAAGCTAAAATAATTTGCAGGAACAGTAAACGGATTTTGTTTTTGTAAAGATGTAAGTAAAGGGTAATCTTTCAATTCTTCCTCTTCGGCTATTTTTTTAAATAACCTTGAGCTGAAAGAATCAAAATAGTTTTCGGGCAAAGAAAAATTATCTCCTTTATCAGAAAAATTAAGATTATCTTTATTTATATCCTCTTCGCTCATTGTTTATCTAACTTTTAGATGCCTTTTATTTATGAAGGTTTAAATGCTCTTTTAAATAATCTTCTACTTTTTTTGCCGCTATATGAAATGATGCTTTTAGAGCCCCTACTGATGTTTCCAACACCTCTGACATCTCTTCGTATGGCATTTCATCATAATACCGCATATTAAAAACCAGGCGTTGCTTCTCCGGTAATGTTAAAATAGCCTGTTGTAATTTTAGTTGCAGGCTGTCACCCGTAAAATAAGGGTCGGTTTCCAGGTTTTTACCTAATTGTTCTTCTATAGGGTGTATTGACTGTATGGGTGCTTTGTTTTTTTGCCTCAAAAAACCCAACGCCTCGTTAGTGGCAATGCGGTATAACCAAGTAAATAATTGGGCTTCTTCTTTAAAATTGTCTAAGGCTTTCCATGCTTTTATAAATGTATTTTGTAGTACATCATCGGTATCATCGTGGTCTAAAACAATTTTACGTATGTGCCAGTAAAGCCTTTTTTGGTACTTTTTTACAATAATGGCAAAAACCCCATCTCGTTGGGTGTTGGCCTTAAACAGGGCTATAAGCTCGGTATCGGGTGTGTTTTCGTTGATAGGGTAAAATTATAAAAATATCTAAACTCTAAAAACGACAGAGGAATGCCGCTTTTAGAGTTTTAAAAATGTGGCCTTTAATTTTTACCAGGTAATAGTTGTACTCCAACTACCAATTGATATGGTGTAAGTCATATCACAACCACCATTACCATAATTAATAATGCGTGCTGTTTTGCCCGATGGGGTAAAATCTACCGTACCGGCTACAAACGGGTGGAAGTGAGGTCGGCTTGCATCGGGTGTACAATTATGATTACGCACTACATTATTTATTGAAACAGTATATGCATCACCATCTACAGATGTGCCGCTGGCTGAGCCATTTATTTCCATTATAACCGCATTTGGCGTTACGGTTGATGTGCTTGCCCAATTAATAGGTATGCTTACACCATTATAAGCGGCGCCATAAGCAACACCATCATATGTTGTGGCATTTGTGTTTAAAAGAACATGTGTTCTGTTAGCATTCCAGGTAAAAGTTCCTCCGTTTGCTTTAGCAATAGATAGATTTGAGTTGATAGTCCATTGCATATTTCCTGAGGCAATACGCCCGTTATTGGTAATTGTTTTATTGATAGTTACAGTGTTATTATTAACTGTATATGGGTTGGCAGCGGTTGTAGCTACAGTCATAACCATACTTGAGTCGCGGTAATGAGCGCCCACAGGGTTCATAGTATAAATAAGAGAACCATTACGTGTTTTACCATCCATACCTACAAACTGACTGAAAGTAACAGTTACTGTACCAGTACCTGCCCCTGTAATATTAACAGAGCCTGACATGGGACTTAATATGCCACCGCCTTGCGAGTTTGAGCCTAACCTGAAAGTGGTTACCTGTCCGTTATCAACGGCTTCGGCACCAATATTTTCTGCATCGGTTGAGTGTTGTTCGGCTTGTGTGTTATCCGCGGCTGTACTTCCGTTGGTATCTTGCGGAGTTGTTTCTTTCTTTTTGCAGGAAGATATGGTGGCGGCGCTTGCTATCATTAATCCGGCAAGTGCAAGGGTTATTTTAGTTGTTTTCATGGCTTGTAATTTTTAGTTATTTATATCTATGATGCATGGTTTTATAAAAGGTTTAATGGGGTTTAAAAAATAAGTGTTTTTTAACAGAAAATTAACTTTTGAGAATCGGTTTTAAATTTCTAATTTTCAAATCTCAATCATAAAAAATGAATACACTACATAACTACGCTTGCGGCCAGTGGGTTGCAGGAGCTGATAAAGGACAAGAATTATTTAATGCCATAACAGGAGAAGCTATTGCTACTACCAGCAGTAAAGGATTAGATTTTGCAAAAATGTGTGAGTATGCCCGTACCGTTGGTGGGCCTAAGCTTCGCAAAATGACTTTTCAGGAACGGGGTATGATGCTTAAAGCACTTGCTCTGCATTTACAAAGCAAAAAAGAAGATTTTTATAAAGTAAGCTGGGCTACGGGTGCCACGCGTGCTGATAGCTGGGTTGATATTGAAGGTGGTATTGGTAACTTATTTACGTACGCATCTTTACGCCGTCAGTTCCCTAATGAAACTTATTGCTATGATGGTGATGTAGCTAAGCTGAGCAAAAACAACACCTTTATTGGCCACCATATTTGTGTGCCTAAAGAAGGTGTTGCTATACATATTAAC
>DATFTU010000294.1:0-2958 GCA_035261565.1 Bacteroidia bacterium | reverse complement strand
TGCCAAAGTACGATACATCGGGGTTTTGGCGGTAAGCCTCCATTATGTTTTCGTAAATAACCTCCTCGCGCACGGGGAATGACATAACACCGTATTTAAAATAAATTTCGGCGTTGCGGTACAGGGCATGTATGGCACTTTTTATTTGATAGAAATTTTTTTGGTACATATCTTTCCAACTCTCCTCGCGCATATCCAACAAGTATTTAAACTGGGTGGCCAGTTCAATACGACTTTTTTGGTGTTTATCGTCGCCATTGTTATAGTACAGTTTTTCGGCGGCACGCAGGCATTTTAAAATGGCGGGGTCGGAGTGGGCAAACTCATCATGCTCAATTAACGTTAAACAATACAGGGCATTGGTAAGCGAGTAATTAATATCGGCACACACAATGTTTATTTTTTGATATTTGTTTTTAAGCGAGGCGTTAAAGGTTTTTATTTTTTTTATGTACTCATCAAACTCGTGCCGGGCGTTAAAGCGCAGGTGGCTTTTAAAATCGTTTATAAAATAGGTATCGGTATCGTTGGTGGTAACGTATTGGTTAAAACTGTACTCATACTCTTTAGGGGCTTCTAAAACTAAAACGCGTACGTTGTTGTTGGTGTACAGGTTAACAAGCAAATCGTAATCGTTCTCTAAACTGCTGTGGCTGTGGTACTCGCCCGAAAAATAAAATTTACAACTATCTTTTAAGGAGGTTAAAAAAGTTACATCGGTAGTTTGTGCGCGGACACAAAGCGCCGTAAAAAAAACTAAACACAGGCTTAGTTTATTTAGTTTCCATTTTATCAACCAGTACATTTATATCCTGCGGTTCTAATTTAATTTCTCTTACTTTATCGGTTATAACATCCTTAAAACCATCGCGCTCGCCTTTGGTGCTATAGGTGGTATATAAAACGGCACCGTTTTGCGAACTTAAAATAGTAAGCGATTTTGCGCCGTAATTAACGGTGTACGTTAAATAATAAAAAGGTTTTGTGCTTTGCATTAATTTATCGCTTAACTCTTGCGCGGTAATTACTTTATATGGGTGCTTATACTTTAAAAACGTATTTTTTATGTTTAGTTTTTCTTTAGCCAGCGCGGCTTTAGTGGTTTGTTTATCGGCCAGCACAGGCACATCAGGACTGGCGGCAGTTAGCGCATACACGGTAAAAACAAAATCGGGTATAAACAGGGTATCGTGTTTAAGCGCCTCCAGTTTTTCGTTATCTACAAAATCGCCATGGTTAAAGCCATTGGGCTGTGCGGCATACATAGATAAACATTGCAGGTAATTTTTAAGCAGGCCTTCGTTAAGGTTAAAATATAAATAACTTACCTCATTATTTTCGGCATTATAAAATAATTGCTTTGGCAGGTGCGGTTCGCCATTCTCGCGGTAATTGCCTTTGTAGTAAGCCTGCTTTTCGGTTGAGAATAAATCGGCGTGCCCCAGCAAAGAAATATGCCGATAGGTATCTCCGTTTACAAATTCATCTTTATTAAAATCGGTTGGGGCCTTTTTGCCTTTATACAGCCAAAGGGTTAATGAGCTGCTGTAATCGGCCTCCCAATTTGGGCTGTACTTACCTGTTTGATACCCGTGGTTTCTTATAAAAGAAAAAAAGTATGTGTTGGGTTTTATATATGCCTGCAAGTTGGCATAAGGCGCAAACATAACGGGCGAGTATGTCCACCAGGTTTTAAATGTGCGCCAATACATTTTATTGGTTGCCGATGTGGTATCGTTTAGCACTACATATACACCATTGGTTTTAATATCGGGATGTTTGTCGAGATTATCTATGCCAAGTTGGGCCTTACCATTAGTAAAATACAACAAGGTTAGTAAAGCAATTACTTTTTTCATTTAAAACACTTTACCGTAATTAAAGCGGGGGTTACTTCTGAAACTCTTTTTCAGAGATAAGCTCTTCGTTGGTTTGTTTGCCTTTGGTGGTAATAAGGTCAAAATCGAGCTCGTACATATTAACCTGGTTCTTTTTTTGCGGAAAGTTAAAGGTGTTGTTTACCTTTTTGTATAAAGGTGTTTCTTTAAAACCGCCTTCGCATTTAACGGTGGTATCGGTAAAAGCCCAATCTTTACCCAAGCCAACTTTTACATAATATTTGCCATAGGGTATGCCGGTTATATCATATTTTTCGCCCTGGTTAATAAAGGCATAACGTATGCACTCTTCGGTTTTTTTATCAATAAGGCGCACGGCCAAATCGGTACGTTTGCTGGCTACCAGGCGTAGGGTGTTTTGCAAACCGTTTTCAACTTTGGGTTGTATGCTGCACTCAAAAACCTCGCCGGTGGCAAGCACCTTAGGTATTTTTTTACCTTTTTTTTGCGCCATGGCGGTTAATGAACAAGAAATTAATAGAGCGAATGCCAGAGTTGGTTTTAAGAAATTAATTTTCATACGGTGTTGTTTTTATAGTTAGACAAAATTAGAATTATTTTTTTAACAACAAAGGCTGTGCCAAACTATATAAACCCCGGGGTTATACTTACAAGTTTTGCTGCACAAAAGTTTGGCAATAGGTTTTTATTTCATCTCGTGTTTTGCGAAATGCCGTTTTTATTTCTTCATCAGTGCCTTGCAATTTTGAGGGGTCGGAAAAATTGCGATGAATTTTTTTTGCGGTTGATGGAAAGTATGGGCAGTTCTCGTTAGCGTTATCACATACGGTAATTATAAAATCGAAATGAATGTTTTTATACTCATCTACATTATTTGATGTGTGTTGCGATATATCAATACCATCCTCTTGCATGATGGCAATTGCTTTGGGGTTAACGCCATGGGTTTCAATGCCTGCACTATATACCTGCGCTTTATTTTTTGCAAAATAACGCAAATAGCCTTCGGCCATTTGGCTGCGGCAACTGTTGCCTGTGCATAATACTAATATGTTTTTCATACCGATGATTTACACAAATAACCAAATAATATTGATGG
>DATFTU010000293.1:0-4870 GCA_035261565.1 Bacteroidia bacterium | reverse complement strand
AATTTAGAAGAAGCGCATAATAAATTAATACCTGCAAGTTATCATTACCGAATTGTACGAAGAGATGGAACCGTACGGTATGTTTATACTATTACACGGTTTAATTTTAATGCTAAAGGAGAAACTGTTAGTTTATACGGAGTAACTTATGATGAAACCGAAAGCAAAATAGCTGAAATACAATTAGCAGAATATACCGATAATTTACTTAAAATAAAAAACCAACTGGAGTATAGCGAGTTTAAACTTAAACAAGCTCAAGCCATTGCACGTGTGGGCAGTTGGGAACGTAATTATAAAGATAATTCTATTATCTGGTCGGATGAAAACTGCAGGATATATGGAGTTTCTCTGCAAGAAAACAAACAAACATTTGAATCATGGAAATCTTTTGTTCATTCGGAAGATTTAGAAAATACGTTGCAAATTTTAGAAAATGCCCATAAAACATTAACACCGGCCACCCTTTATTATCGTATTGTACGAAAAGATGGAGCTGTGCGATATGTTTATACCATTACCCAATTTACGTATAACGAAACAGGAAAAGCAGTTAGTTTGTATGGGGTAACACTTGATGTTACCGAGCAAAAACTGACAGAATTAGAGATATTAAAGAAGAATGAAGAGCTGCGTAATTTATCTAACCATATACAACATGTAAGAGAAGAAGAAAGAAAACTGGTGTCGCGTGATTTGCATGATGAATTAGGGCAACAACTTACCGCCCTGAAAATGGAAATTAACTGGATAATTTCTAATGCTACTGGTGCAGATGAAGAAATGGTTTTGCGATTGAAACAAGTATTACAATTTAGTGATGACCTTATTTCTACTATTAGAAGGATTTTGGCTGATTTAAGGCCTGCTATTATTGATGACCTGGGGCTTGTGGCAGCGCTTGAATGGAAATGCGATGATTTTATGGAGAAGAGCGGTGTTGAGTGCAAGTTTATATCAAGCATAGACGAGAGAGTGTTTAGAGATGATTTTAGTATTAATGTATACAGGATATTACAAGAGGCTTTAACCAATGTGATTAGGTATGCAGAGGCTAAATTGGTTACGGTTATAGTGCATGAAGATAAACAGAACCTGTTTTTAGAGATTAGCGATGATGGAAAAGGCTTTTGTACAGAATCGATAAAAAACGGAAAAACCCTGGGCATTTTAGGTATGAAAGAGAGAGCTGCGCTTTTTGATGGAGACCTGGAAGTAATAGGAATGCCAAACAAAGGAACAAGTATAAAATTAAAAATACCCCTAATATGAATATTTTAATTGCAGATGATCATGAACTGGTAAGAGCCGGTTTAATTAGAGTTATTGTTCAGGAGTTTCCGAAAGCAAAAATCCATGAGGTGGAAAACGGGAAGGATGCCGAAAAATGCGGACGCAAAGATAAATGGGATATAATGATTTTGGATATGGCCATGCCCGAAAAATCGGGGCTTGAAGTTTTAAAACAATTAAGGGCTGAAGCCATTAAAACGCCTGTTTTATTGTTTAGCATACACCCCGAAAGCCAATATGCCATAAGAGTTTTAAAGGCGGGTGGTAATGGTTATTTATCAAAAGACTGCCATTTAACCGATTTTGTTGCCGTAATAAGAACTATTATGAGCGGGCGTAAATATATATCGCCTTCAGTAGCCGAAAAACTGGCGGCTAAATTTGACAGCGACCCCCGTAAAGAAGAACATGAACTAATTTCAGACAGAGAGCTGCAGGTGTTAAAATTAATTGCTTCGGGTAAAGCAGTTTCGGATATTGCAGATGAACTATCGCTAAGTATAGCTACAATAAGCACATACCGTCATCGCCTGCTAGAGAAAATGCAATTAAAAAATAATGCAGAACTTATTCATTATGCTATAAACAACGGGTTGGCTTAGCAAAATGAAGTTATTATTTGTATAAAATATAATTATTGCCAATAATTATAGTATGGTTTGTTGCCAGGCTGTTTTTGTATTAAAGAGCAGTAATTTTTTAGATTAAAGCGGGTAATGAAAAATAAAATGTAGCTCCTTCGTTTACTACACTTTCAGCCCATATTTTCCCACCATGCTTATTAATAATACGTTCAACAATAGCAAGGCCAACGCCTGTGCCTTCAAATTCCTCTTGCGAATGCAAGCGCTGAAAAACACCAAATAATTTGTTGTAATATTTCATATCAAAGCCTGAGCCGTTATCTTTAACACAATAAATAATTTCTCCGTTTTTTTCTTCAGCAGAAATTTCGATATGGGTTTCGGGTTTGTTGCGTGTATATTTTAACGCGTTAGATATAAGGTTTACCCACACCTGCTGTATGGTTGCTTTTTCGGCATAGGCTTCGGGCAAATCGTTTAAAATAAATTTAATGTTACGGTTTTCTTCTGCTTTGTAAAGATCATTCCATACGGCCGATGCAATTTCGTTCATAGATACTTTTGTTTTTATTAATTCTTTTCTGCCAAGCTGCGAGAAGGCAAGCAAGTCGTCAATTAATAAACCCATTTTTTTTCCACTCCTTATAATAACGTTTATCAGGCGTTTAGCTTCATCATCCATCTTATCGCCATAATCTTCTAAAAAAACATTGGCGTAACTATGCACGGCCCTTGCGGGGGCACGCAAATCGTGCGATACCGAATAGGAGAAAGATTCCAACTCCTTATTAGCAGCCTCTAACTCGGTGGTGCGGTCTTTAACACGTTGTTCGAGGGTTTGATTAAACTCGTTCAGCCTTTCGGTTTGTTCATGTATTTCGGTAAGCATTTGGTTAAAGGCATCGGTTAAGGAGCCCACTTCATCATTGCTTAGTTTGGAGGCTTTAACCGAATAATCTTTTTGTTCGGATATGGCTTTTGCTGTTTCTGCCAGGGCAAGTATGGGAGTTGAAACTCCTCTTTGCAAAAATTTAGATAATACAAAAGTAAGTATAAACGAAAAACACAAAATTAAACCTACAATAATAGTATACAGTTTAAAGCGGCTGTACATAGCGTTTAAATCGGATTTAAGATAAAGTGTGCCAAGTTGTTTATCGTTTTGCACAATGGGCTGAAAACCTTCTAAAGCTGAGCTTGTAAAATGATACCCGACAGTGCCGGGCTTTACAGGCAGTTGGTTTATATTATAGTTTGCGGGATAAGCACAAAACAGTTTTCCGTTTGCATCGTAAATACTTGCGGCTACAATATGGGGCTCGGCTTTCAGGGCGTTTAATATTTCTTCGGCATCTTCTTTGCTTTCAAACGCAAGGGCGGCCGTACTGTTGGTTGATATAATACGGCCATAGGTTGAGATGTTTTGCAGGGTGGTTTCGCGAAAAGAATAAAAATCGTAGAGAAAGAAAACCATACAGGTTATTAAAACAACAATGCCGCATACCAGCATAATTACCCGCATGAGCTTATTTCGTATAGATATGTTTTTATACGCCATGGTGTTATTTTTTTTCTGTTGTTACTATTTCGGCCAGTTTAAGCAGCTTAGAGCTGATGAGCAGATTTTCTTCTTTGGCGGCTTCTAAATTTATCTGAATATTTATTTTATCATCTTTTGTATAAAGCCTAACTATGCCACCCATTTTTGCAAAGCCATTTACATCACTTATGGTAAGTATGTTTTTGCCTTTTAATTTTTGGAGAATGGCGCGCAACTGATTTTTATCGCTTATGTTGATGAATAAAACCTGGCAGTTGTTTACATCATCCACGCTATTAAAATGCTGAATAACCAAGGGGTGTTTATTAATGGTTTCGCCGGTTATGGTTTCCTGCAAATAATTGCCAAAAGGGTCTTTACCCAAAATGCCAATAACGGCGGATGTTTGTGGTGTGGTAAAAGATTGCGAAGACCACTCGACAAACTGCGTAAAATTAAATACAAAGGCAGCCTTTACCTGATACTCGCGTGTAGCTATTTGCGCTGACATAAAAAATACGCAGCAAAAAACAAGTAAAGCACGTAAATAACGAGGGTTTGTTTTTTTTAAAACCTGCATGCAATTCTTCCGTAAACACTTCGTTGAATTTCTCTAACAGGTGTTGTTGCCTGAAACTCGCGATGCTGGCCGTACAATAAATTTTGCCCAACCACGCTTAACTCTAAAAATTTATAGTTCCAGCCAAGTTTTATATCTAAACCTGTATAAGCTTTTACAACCGGTTTGGGCAGCTCGCCTACATAACGTACAACAGTACCAAACTGAAAATGTTTTGGCAACTGCATGTTTGATTGAATTAAAAACTGATGTGCGGGGTCATCGCTTTCGGCGGTGGCTTTATTCAAATCTTTGCTGCCTTCTTTATCCCATAAATTTTTGTGGAGAAAAGTATATCCGCCGCGCAGGCTCCACCAATTGGTTACCTGCGCGTTTGCCGATAATTCAACTCCATAAGTTTCGCCTTTAACGCCGTTGCCGTAGGTTATGGGATACGGAGCGCCCAGTGGCCCGTTGCCCGGTTCGGCACTTCGTACATTGTCATACGAATTATAGAATGTAGAAACCGAAACCGATACTTTTTTTACGGGTTGAAAACGCCAGCCCAGCTCATAAGCAATTACGGTTTCTGATTTAAACGTATCGCTGCCTTGTATAAGTGGCAATGTGGGTGTTATTGATACGGCAAACTCGCGGTCTATTCGCGATGGGTTTCTTACCGCACGCGATACCGCCGCCCAAACAGTTTGGCGTTTTGTTGGGGTGTAAGTAAGGCGTGCATTAGGTTGATATTGTAACCCGGTATAACTATTATGCTCGAGCTTAGAGCCGAGAGTAAAACGAAGTTTATCTTTAATTAACATAGCCTCGTATTGTAAAAAGCCACTATAAAGATACAGCATTTTGTTTGCGGGTGTAAAACCAAAGCCGGGC
>DATFTU010000292.1:0-3706 GCA_035261565.1 Bacteroidia bacterium | reverse complement strand
CCCAATCGTTAAACTCTAAACTGCAATAATTTACATATTGCCTTGTAACGCCATTTCGCTCACCAACTTTCAGTATTTCCGTTGTAGCCTCTGCCAGTCTTTTATTTTGTGATGGGTTTTCCCAATAGGCCTGTAATTCTGTTACAAAATCAAAAGCACGGTGCGGAAATGAAGAAGTCTTTTCAAATTCAGCATCATTTACTTTTCCACCCAAAGTGCTTACTTGATAAATCATTCCGGGTGTACTGATCACTTTTTCAAATACCTGGTTAATAAAAGGTAAAACATCATCATAAGTTTTAAACAAACCTGCTGATGAGTTTCTAAAATAAAGTGGCTTGATAGAGCCATAGTGATTTTTAAGCATTACAGATAATTTACCTATACGACTGCTACGAAAATCGTCCATAACACTTACCAGTTTATCAAGCTGAGATTGA
This sequence comes from Bacteroidia bacterium, assembly GCA_035261565.1. Classification (GTDB taxonomy): domain Bacteria; phylum Bacteroidota; class Bacteroidia; order B-17B0; family Aurantibacillaceae; genus PALSA-968. The sequence continues at coordinate 3,266 of DATFTU010000292.1, read as the reverse complement.
AGTTGCTTATTATTTACTTCATAATTTGTAATTACAATATTTAAAGTACTGCCATTAAGTACATAACCCGAAAAGCATGAAGCAGGTAATTGCGGAGCCAATTCCATCCAGGTTTGCAAAATAGTGGCTGCTCTTCGGGCACTTAATTTACGTGCTTTAAAATAATGTGCTTGCATGCTATCAGGTGCCGGGTGAGTATTAAAAATCATTTCGGTAACCACACCAAAGTTTCCGGCTCCCCCGCCCTTTAAAGCCCATAATAATTCCGCATCGTCTTTAGTTGAAATTATATTTCCTTTACCATCTACCATAGTTGCTTCTACTAAATGGTCGCAGGTAAGTCCGTATTTCCTCGAAAATAATCCGTAACCACCGCCAAGAGTTAAACCTCCAAGCCCAACAGTTGCGCATGAGCCAGCAGGCAGAATACGCCCTTGCGGCAAAATAAAATCATATAAATGTGCTAAGGTACAACCCGGGCCAACTTTAATTTTGTTATCATCCAGCATTTCAATCTTATTCATTTTAGAAAGATTAATAACTATTCCGCCATCATTACACGAAAAACCCTCCATGCTATGCCCGCCACTTTTAACGGCAATGGCTAGTTTGTTTTCATTTGCATATTTAATGGCATCAGCAACTGCTTGAGTAGAATGGCATAGTGCAATAAATTTATTAATACGTTTATTAAACCCTTTTCTAAGTTCTTGGTATCGTTCATCATTTTTATCCACTAAATCAAATTGGAGTTGAGTATTTTGCTTAGAAACTATTTTTTCGTTGGTATCAGAAGAAACATAATCCGCATCTTCTTTCTGCTTTTTCTCATTGGTATTTAATCCGCAGGCGTTTAAAAAAAATGCCACTCCTGCTGCCGAACTAAGTTTAATAAACTGTTTACGTGTATATTTTTTCACTCCTTAACTGTTAAATAATACTAAGCCGATTATAACCTGATACAAAATACACAATTTATATGTTTTTTTACGTTTAGTTACTGTCAAACTAAAAACTTATTACATGAAATTTGTTGTTTTATTTTTAATGCATTTGTGTGTAATAGGTTTTGGGCAAACACTTAAAATAAATATTACAGGCATTAGAAATACCGAAGGCTCAATTTGTTTGGCATTTTATAATACACAAGAAAGTTTTGGCAAAGAACAACCTTTATTTGTAAAAACTATTTCTAAAAAAGGATTAACCAATGGTGTTTTAAGTTATACATACACCGGCCTTAAGGCAGGCACGTATGGTATTGCCATGATGGATGACGAAAATAATAATGCAAAAATGGATTATGGTTTAATTTTACCAAAAGAAGGGTTTGGTTTTTCAAACTATTATCACACCGGTATGTCCAGGCCAACTTTTGATAAATTTAGCTTTACAGTAAGCAATGCAGATAAAACTATTGAGATTAAAGTAAAATACATGTAGATTATTTAACTACCCTTGCTGATACAGAACGGCCGCAAAACCCAAATCTACACATCAAAACTTTGTAATTAATCAATAAAACTTTACATTTTTTTTACAATCAACTTTTTTGTTAATCATTAGATAACATTTTGGTAGTGTTAAGCCTTTCTTCAGTTTGCATTTTTGTCGCAAAATTTAAATTAACTCATGACAAAAAAGAATACATCAATTTTTGGTAAGAAAAATGCATTAGCTAACATTACATTAGGCACGCTTATTAGTGTAGGTTTAATGCAACTTGGAAATGCACAAACTTTTACCCCCGGTAACCTGGTTGTTTTGCAAACTAAAGGTACGGCAAGCAAAGGCGCATCGCAGGCAAAGTTATCCGAATATACTCCAAACGGTGTTGCAGGAATTAATGTTACTATCGATTCTACATCCGGTGCAACTGCTCCTTTTTTAACTGCCGGGCAATTTGGTGGTTCTGAAGGTTTTTTAACCACGTCAACAGATGGTAAATTTCTTGTTTTAGGTGGTTATGGTACATATACTGTTACTACTGATATAACAGCTACAACTGCGTCTAACATACAGCGTGTAGTTGGGAAAGTTGATGTAAATGGCATATATACACAAATGTATTCAAGTTCAACTTTTTATAGCGCCAATGATATTCGCAGTGCCGTTTCGGATGGTACTAATTTTTGGGCAGCCGGGGCATCTGTTGCATCAGCTGATGGTATAGATTATTATGGTTCGGGCACCCAAACGGCACTTGCTGTTAGTTCAACCCCGCCAAAGGCTTATGGGTTACGTATTTTTAATAGTCAAATTTATTACTCAACCCAAAAAGCAGGTCCCAATAATACATCAAGCAATTTAGGAGTTTGCCTTTTAAATGGCGGGCTGCCAACCAGCGGAACTGTAACAGTAAGTGCACCGGTAATTAATACAGGCACATTAACACCTGAAGATTTTTCGTTCAGCAATGATGGTAAAACCTGTTATGTTGCCATTAACTTAAATACAGCGGCAGGAGGTATTCAAAAATGGACTAATACAACCGCATGGGCAACCAGTGGATGGACGTTAGCTTATACTTTAGGAACCGGCGCAACAAATATAGGTGCTTATGGAATTGTTGTAGATTATTCGGGCAGTAACCCAGTTATATATGCAACAACTACCGAAGCACAAACTGTTGGTAACCGTGTAATAAAAATTACTGATACAGGTTCAGGCTCCGCAGCAACCACTATAGTGGCTTCAGTTATTGGCACAACTAATAAAGGTATATCATTTGCACCTTGCAGCGCAGCGCCAACATCGGTTTTAGCATCGGGCAATTCTGTTTGTGCAGGTACAAATTTAAACCTTAGCGGTTCGGCAACAGGCGCTGTTTCTTACTCTTGGAGCGGACCAAACGGTTTTACTTCTACAGTACAAAACCCAACTGTTGCTAATCCAACAACAGGTACATATACATTAACGGCAACCAATGGTTGTGGCTCAACAATAAGTAATGTTACAATTAACGTTAACCCTTTACCAGTTGCGTATAACGTAACGGGCGGAGGCAGTGATTGTGAGGGTGGTGCAGGAGTTGCTGTAGGAGTTGATGTTACAGACCCAGGTATAAGTTACCAATTAATGAGTGGTACTGTAACAATTGGTTCTCCAGTTGCAGGTACAGGGGCTAATATTTCATTTGGAAACCAAACTACCGCGGCAACATATACAGTATTAGCAACTGATGCGGTAAGCGGTTGCAGTAACAGCATGAACGGAAACGCAATTGTAGTTATTACTCCAACAGTTACACCTTTAGTAAGTATAAA
>DATFTU010000291.1:0-4935 GCA_035261565.1 Bacteroidia bacterium | reverse complement strand
ATAATGTGGTTAGAAAAGTTAATACAGCTGGCACTATAAATACATTTGCGGGTACAGGCACGAACGGCTATACTGGTGATGGTGGCTCTCCATCTTCAGCAGAACTCGCTCAACCAGATGGAATATATGCTGATGCAAATGGAAATATTTATATTGTAGATGGAGATGGTCGTGTAATCCGAGAAATAAGTGCTTTATGTCCAGCTAATGGAGGGCCAAATGGAACAGCCATGAATGCCGGTTTATGTTGTGGTGAGCAGCCCGTTACTATAGGCATACCGGCTGTACCTAATATGACGTATTCATGGTCGCCAAGTACAAATTTATCTCCTTCAACTACAACAGCCACACCAACCTCTTCGTGGACTAATACAACAACGCCAATAGTTTATACGGTAACCGTTAGCTATTCGCTTTGTACCACTAATACATCAACTGTGCAAGTAAGTGCTGTTGTACATTCAGGTGCAGGCTGCTGCAGGTTAGCGACAGGTATTGCCACAGCAAATGAAGGAACAGTTACTTATGCCGTTTATCCAAACCCGGCAACACAACAGATTACAATTTCTTTATACGACAAAGCTGATTATGTCCGCATAGTTGATATACAAGGCAGAATGGTATTTGAAACAAAAGATGCAGATGCTCAGGATTTAACAGTAGACTTAGCAAAATACAACAAAGGTATTTATTTTATCAGCACTAAAATTGGAGATGCAATTGAAAAACAGAAATTAATAGTAGAATAAGTAATATGTTGTTTTAACAACTAGATTACTCAGTTATTCCTTCTTAGAAATAACAAGGATAAATTAAAGCCGCTTTCACAAAAAAAGCGGCTTTTTTATGCCCTTAAACAAGTATAGATAAATGGTAAAATAAAACTATATTTGTTGCAATGCCTGCCCTAAAAAAAATAAGCCTTGCGGTGCTATGCGTATGCATATTTACTTTTTGTAAACGCAGCCCCACCACCTGGGAGGATGATGTAGTTGCCCCCCTGGCAACAGGTAGTTTAACGCTGGCTAATTTGTTCCCCGATACTACTATAAAAACCAATACCGATAGCAGCCTGAAAATAGCTTTTGAAACCTCACTTATTAATTACCAACTTGATAGCCTACTTAAAATACCTGATACAACGGTTACAACTTCTTTTACTTTTCCCGGCCTCAATGGTTATATCATAACACCTAATGAAAATATTCCAACAAATTTAACTAGTACCACTAATGTTACAGAAAATGTATATAATTTACCTAATGGCATTCAATTAAAAAAAGCTATTGTAAAACAAGGCAAAATACATTATTTAATGACAAATACTGTATATCAGCCTCTTGTCTATCATTACCAATTATTATCTGCTACAAAAAACAACCATATTTTAGATACTATATTTAACTTACCTAAAGCAGATTCAGTAACCGGGCAAACACACCCAATAAGTGGTTTTATAGACTTGGCAGGTTATACGATTGATTTTACGGGGATGAATCATAGCAGTTTTAACACTACTGATGAAATAGACTCAGTACATATTGCGCCTAATGCTCAACCTATTGGACACATATACAATAACCAGGGCTTTAATGCACAGTTTACTTTTGAGGGCATTGTGCCACAATACGCTGTGGGCTATTTTGGCAGCCAAAGTATTGCCGTGGGGCCCGATACGGCTAATTTTACTGCGTTTAACACCATAAAAAAGGGCTTACTAAATTTAAACAGCGCCAATGTAAATGTAAACATTGTTAACCAGTTTGGCGTAACCATGAAGGCTAATATAAGCCAGCTTGCATCCATAAATACAAACAACCCCAGTGTAACCACTTTAACTTGTACAAACGGGCAGTTAAACAATTTAATTGTACCCCTGGCTTTTGATAATAATGGCCCCAATAACCCTGTTGTAAATATATCCCCGGGTTTATTATCAATTAATTTAAATAACAGCAACAGTAATATAAAAGATTTTATTGGCAACCTGCCAAACAGGTTATCGTATAAGCTTACTGCCCAAATTAATCCGCCTTTTGGCCCCAATGGAGGCAACGGTAACCAAAGCGGCAATAACGATTTTGGGTATTATGGCACCGGTTTTAGCGCTAACCTAAGTATGGATGTGCCCCTATATTTTTCGGCCAGTAATTTAATGCTGGCAGATACTGTTAGTTTAAATGTATCTAACGTTAGTCAGTTACAAAATGTAAATAAAGGTAATTTAATTTTAACGGCTACAAACCAATACCCTTTCAGTATTTACTTAACGGCTGTTCTATTAGATGAAAACAAGCAACCGATAGATAATTTATTCAGCAACCCCAGTTTGATAGAAGCACCAGCTTTAGATGCTAACGGCAAAGTTATTAGTCCGTTAAAAAGCAGGTTACTGATACCATTAAACCCTCAAAAAATTACTAATGTGCAAAAAGCAAGGTATGTAGCTTATTCAGCCACCTTTAATACAGCTAACCAGCCTACACAAGTAAAATTTTATAGTAACTATACGCTTGATTTGTTACTTACTGCCGACTTAAACTATACCATTGGAAAGTGATGCGTAAAGATTTACTTTTAATTGTACTACTAATGGGTACGAGCTTACTAAAAGCTCAGTTTAATAATGACTTTTTGTATTACGAAAAATACGGCACCAGCATAAACTTGCATGCCGAATATGAAATAAACTCAACCGCCATACAAAATGATTTTTTAGATAAATTTATTTATGGGGGACATATAGATAGTGCCACAAAAGCACATTCACAAAAAAGAATACAAGCCCAAAATCGCATTGGAGGAAATTATTTTGCAGGAGCTACTGCTTTTTTTGGATCAAAAAACAGTAAATACCGTTTTGTGGCCGGTTTAAAACAAGTAGAATTAATTAACGCATCTTTTAGTGATGATGTTTTTAATTTAGGTTTTTACGGCAACAAAATGTTTGAAGGCCAAACAGCCAATATAAGTAACGTAAACGTAAATCATTTTAAGTACCAGGAAATAAAGTTGGGGCTTATATGGGATAACATTGATACAACAGCTAAATTAGGTTTTTCACTCTCTTATTTAAAAGGGCAATCACTGTTACAAATAAATACGGGAGATGCATCTATATATACGGCTGCAGACGCATCTCAGATAGATTTTAATGTACATGGCTCGGTTGTTATGAGCGATACGGGTAAAGGAAAAAACAACATTAGCAATTTTAATGGCAATGGCATGTCGGCTGAGTTTTTCGCTTCTATGCCTTACACATCTGCCTTGGGCGAAAGTAAATTTTTTGTATCAGTAAACAATTTAGGTTTCATAAAATGGAATCAGAATACAGTATATTATAATGCAGATACCAGTTATAATTTTAAAGGCGTTACAGTAAATAATGTATTTCAGTTAAATGATGCTTCAGTAAAAAACCTTACAAAAGATTCGTTAGTAAAAAAACTTACCCAACACGGTAAACAAAGTGTATCAACTAACCTTCCCATGTCATTATTTATTTTACATACGGTAAAATTCAATAATTTATTCGCTCTAAACACGGGCTTTAGATATTTTTTTAATGGAAATTACAAACCCTATTTATATGCCGAAGGCCAGTTTACATTAAATAAACACTTTATAGCAACCGTACACATAGGTTATGGCGGTTATGGCAAGCTTAGTGGCGGTTTAAATGTGGAGTATAAAATGAAAACGGTATTTATCAGGCTTGGCAGTAATGCCATACAAGGCTATATATTGCCACAACAATCATTAGGGCAAGGTTTGTTTTTTAGTTTAAGTAAAAAAATATAAGCCATGAAAAAACTGATTTATATACTTGTTTTATTTGCTTACAACGCACAAGCACAAATGCAAAAAATGGTTGCTGATACTGAATTTTTTTATACTTATGGTGGAACCAATTTTGATGAAGCACGAGATATAAAAGAAACTCTTGATAAAAACTATGTTATAGCGGGTACTACAAGTAGTTTTGGACAAGGCAATACATCCATCTACATAATAAAAACTGACTCTTTTGGGAACCATATTTGGAGTACTGTGCAAGGTGGGGCCGAAAATGACTGGGCTTATACAGTTGAGCTTACAGCAGATAGTGGTTTTTTTGTTGCCGGATATAGCAATTCATTTAATGCAAGCGGGCATAATTACTCTTCTCCCTATTATTTAAAAACAGATAAAAACGGGGTTTTAGTTTGGCAAAAAAGTATAGATGTTGGGTCGTGGAGTTTTATTTATGGCAGTTGTGCCTTGCCTGATAGTGGGTATGTACTTTGTGGTCAAACATACTATGCAACCCCAGATGGAAGTTCGGATGCCTATTTAATACGTATAAATAAAAATGGAGATACTTTGTGGACAAACCATTATGGAGGTATACAGGATGAAATTTTTAACAGTGTTTGCTTAATAAACAACAAACTATATGCAGTTGGAAGTAATGCCACACACCCAGCAGATACTGTAGCTGACGGATGGGTTGTAAAGCTGGATATGCTGGGAAATAAACTACAAGAAACTTTTTTATCATATGGATATTATCAACAAGAAATTATTAATGGAATTAAGCTCTATAACGACACTTTGTTTTCTGTTTGCGGAAATCAAACTCATACAGATAGCAGTAATGCAATTACAGCAATTGTTGCTCGCTACGATACCTCTCTTGCAATTATTCAGGACATAACTACGATGAATGGTTTTTACAATTTAACTAACAATACTACAACTATGCTTAATAAAATAGTAAATGTAAGTTATGGCAATATTTGTATTATAGGTTCTAAATTAGCAGGACTGGGAGGATTAGGTATGTTTTTTGTTGGTATAAATGAGTTTGGCTATAATTATAATAATTTTTTCCCATCAGTAGGAGGGCATCTGGATGATTACGGAAATAATATTTTATATACATCAAGCGGA
>DATFTU010000290.1:0-10822 GCA_035261565.1 Bacteroidia bacterium | reverse complement strand
AAAAAGCTAAAGTATATTATTGTTGGTTTTTTAGGCGATACTTATGAGAAAGAACTAAAAGCATTTATACAATCTCAACCCGAGCCCGAAGCTTTTATTTGCTTTCCGTTTTTAAATGCAGAAGAAATCAGGAAAATGTATTGTGCCGCTGATGTGGGCATTTGGATTAAAGCGGCCATATCTATACAAGAAGCTATGGGAACCGGGCTGCCTGTTATTTTAGAGGATAAACCAAGTGTAAATCATTTACTGAAAAATGGGGTAAACGGCTGGTTTTATAAAAAAGATACTTTTGATAAAGTAATTGAAAATGCGGTTTCAATGCTTCAGGATAAAAAATCGGATAGAGAAAAACTGGCTAATGATAATGCTGCTACACTTTCGTATGATACTATCGCACAAAAAATTATTGAAAACTTAAATTGCGTTGACCTATAAAGACTGGAAATATTGGCTCAAATCGCAACCATGGCATTTGCGTTGGTTTACCATTTTAGTACTTATACGCCCCATAGTAGATAATTTTTATTACCTCAAAAATATCTCTCCATTTTTATCTCCGCTTTATTTGGTTGGTATTGCAACCCCTATATTATGTATTTATTGTATTGTATCTTTCAAGAGGAAAGACAGGTCTGTTTTTGATTTTTTATTTGGTTTGTGGACTATTTTAATACTCCTCTCTTTAACTTTTATGTTTATTAACGATCCGCTTTCAAAAACGTTTCTTGAATACTTTTTAAAATTATCAATGCCGGTTTACTTATTCTTTTTCTTGCGGCTTTATATCCGCTCGCAAAAAGATTTAGATGGGCTTTTGCAAACTTTTTTATTTTCTTCCTTGTTTGTAGTGGGTGTTTTTTTATACGAACTTATTATTAACCCTATTAAAGTATTAAAAACCCGCGACTTGGAAAGGATACAAGGGTATTATGGAGATGTGATGAATTATGCCATATACTTATCTCAGGGCTTTTTAATTATGTGCTATTTTTATTTCAGAAGAAAGAATACTCAACCATTATCAGTAAGGATGAGGAATTTAATACTGGTGGTTATATTATGTATTGCCTGTTTGTTTAAAATAAGCCATACAGCTACATACGGTGTGTTTTTAGCTATTTTTTTGTTATTTATTTTATTTAATCTAAAAACAAACAAAACGGCAGGTTTCTTTTTAATAATAGCTATATCAGTAATAGGGTACTTTTTTGGTAGCGAGGCTATTGAAAAAAATGTGGCCCCACTTTTAAAAACAGACGTTGCTGTATATGAAGGTAAAAAAGCTAACGAACGTTTGCTGCATGGAAGGGTAGGGCGATGGAAAGAAATGTGGGAGCAGTATTCAAACTTTCCTATTATGTCGCAATTTGTTGGAATGCCATCCACCATACAAGATTCGTATGCAGAAGTTAGTACGGGAGCGCATAACGATTTTGTACGAATTTTATTTTTTACGGGATATATAGGCTTAGTAGTTTATTTGTTGACTTTTGTTTTTTTCTTTAGCCGGTTAAAATATTTACCACCCGATAAACACTTTTTGGCCTTAGGTACCATGGCTATACTTATCATGTATTCAATAAGTACTTGTCCTACTTTGTATGCTCCCATGTTATATATATTATATGCAGTATTGTGCTATTTAGCTTTGCCAACCAATATTTTAACCAAGCAAAATGACTAAACCCAAATTACTTTTGCTTGGTAAACTGCCCCCACCTTATATGGGACCATCTATAGCTACGGAAATAATATTGAAATCTGGCCTGAAAGAGCATTTTTGGATAACCCATTTAGATACTAAGATTAATCATAAAATAAGTTCATTTGGAACCTGGAGTTTTGGTAAAATTTTTCGAAATTTTTCTATCTATTTTAAGATGGTTGGTCTTGTTCGAAAAGTAAAACCAGATATTGTGCTTGTGCCTATTAGTCAGACAACGACAGGTTTTTTTAAAGACTCGTTATTTATATTAATTGCCAGATTGTTTGGAAAAAAGGTTGTTTTGCAATTACGCGGCAGTAATTTTAAAACCTGGATAAATAGTTCTTCGTTTTTAAACAAATGGTATGTAAAATATATATTAAGAAAAACACAGGGAATAATTGTTTTGGGTAATAACTTGAAATATTTGTTTAAAGATTATTATACTGAAGATAAAATATTTGTGGTGCCTAATGGAGGGGATTATACGTTTCCTGAAAAGAAAGGAAGCGAAGAGTTGAAAATTTTGTATTTATCGAACCTATTGGCTTCAAAAGGCATAGAAGACGTTTTTAAAGCTATAGAGATAGTCAGTAAAAAAACAGATGTAAAATTTTCGGTAGATGTTATAGGCGAGTGGCATAACGAAGAGGATAAAAAAAAGTGTCTTTTAATTAAGGAGAGCAATAATCTCCCGATAAATGTTCACTCATCTAAAGGTGCTGAAAAATTTCAGTACCTGGCTAATGCTGATATATTTGTTTTTCCGCCGCGCGAGCCTGAAGGCCACCCTTGGAGTATAGTTGAGGCTATGGCTGCGGGTTTACCAATCATTTCAACCGATATGGGGGCCATAGTAGAGTCGGTTATTGATAGGCAGAATGGCTTTATTGTGGAGCCTAAACACCCCGAACAAATTGCCGAGAAACTGGGGTTATTACTGAAAAATAAAGAACTAAGAAAAACGATGGGGCAGGCGGGCCGTAAGCTATATCTTGCTAATTTTACCGAAACAAAAATGGTAGAAAAACTTACGTATACTTTTAACAATATTATTAAGAATTGATTATTGAAACATTACATAACGAAGATTTAAAACAGGTTGAAGAATTTTGGAATACACACTTGTGCGGTAAACAATTTGTGAACGCAAAATTTCCGTCGAAAGAATTTTTTGAATTATATAGGAATTTCCGTTATAAAAAAACACATCATTTAGATACTTATATTGATTGGAAAGGTGCCAAAGGAAAAGATGTATTGGAAATTGGCTTAGGCATTGGTGCAGATGGCAGTCGTTGGGCTCAAAATGCAAGAACCTATACAGGAGTTGATTTAACAGCCGAAGCTGTATATGCTACTAAAATTCATTTAGACCATTTAGGATTAAAAGGCCATGTAGTGCAAGGCAACGCAGAAGAGTTAGTTTTACCATCCTCGCATTTTGATATTGTTTATTCACACGGTGTTTTGCACCATACTACCAATATTGAAAATACGTTTAAAGAAGTGAACCGTGTTTTGAAACCTGGCGGACAGTTTATTGTTATGCTGTACTCAAAAGGCTCATTTAACTATTGGGTTAGAATTCAGTTTTATTTTAGGTTGCGGTTATTGTTTGAAATTTTTAAGAATAAGTTGGGAGGTTCATCAAAAGGAGATTGGGCTTTGCATGTAAAGAATTTTAAACAAGAAGGCTGGAAATATTTATCGTGGAAAAATTTTCCGCACCACTGCACCGATGGCCCTGATTGTAAAATAGCTAATATTTACTACCAAAATGAGATGGTAAATATGCTCGAAAATTCGGGCTTTAATATTGAAAAAAAGAAAAAAGCGCATTTCCCCATTGGGGGGCATTTCCCAAAATTGGAAAGATTTTTAGCAAGCTTTATTGGCTTCCACCAAATTATTTGGGCTAAGAAAAGATAGTTATGTGCGGTATTGCGGGCTATATTTCTTATACAAAATTGCAGGATGCTGCCATGCTTTCGTGCCTGCATCACCGTGGGCCCAACCATGAGGGAAGTTATACCAATACTATAAATGATAAACAACTATTTTTAGGACATACACGCCTTAGCATACTTGATTTATCGTCCGATGGAAACCAACCTATGTTTTCTGACAACAAACAAACTGTTATTGTATTTAACGGAGAGATTTACAACTTTAAAGAGTTAAAGCAAAAACATTTAGCTAACCAAAATTTCCACTCGAAAACGGATACCGAAGTTGTTTTAAATCTTTACGAAAAATTAGGAATTGATTTTATTAAAGAACTGAACGGCGATTTTGCCATCAGTATTTTTGATAAACAAAAAGACAAGCTTTATATAATAAGAGATAGAGTGGGGGTAAAGCCCCTATATTATTATCATGTTAATGAGCAATTTATTTTTGCATCCGAAATAAAATCGATACTGGCGGCTGGAGTAAAGACTGTATTAAATGAAGACGAAGTGCTAAATTATTTTGTTTTTAAATATAGTCCGCAACAAAAAACGTTGTACAAAAATATATTTCGTTTGCCTCCGGCATCTTATTTAGAATATACGGTTTCTAAAAACACTTTCTCTATACATACATATTGGCAGATACAAAAAAATAGTGTGTATGCCAACCTTTCTTATAAAGATGCGCAAGATTGTTTGTTTGAGTTGATAAAAGATAGCTCGCAAATGCGTTTGATAGCCGATGTGCCGGTAGGTAATTTTCTTTCCGGTGGATTAGACTCTTCTATTATAGCCTACTTTATAAAAGACAGAAAAGATATTTTACATTATTGTGCCCGTAAATCAGAAAGTGATTTAAAGAAAGAAGGCACAACATCTGACTATTATTATGCCGAAAAATTAGCAAACGAGTGGAGTTTGAATTTTAACCATATAGATATTGGTAGTGAAGAAGCCAGTATAGATATGATACGCAAAACAATTTTCTATTCAGAAGACCTGATAGCTGATGGCTCGCAAATACCTTCTTATTTAATTACTAAAGACGCCGCTAAAACATCAAAAGTAATTTTATCGGGCATGGGGGCTGATGAGTTGTTTTTGGGTTATGCCGGGCATATGCTTACGCTTATATCTTCACTGTACTTAGATAAATTACCCAATATATTTTCAAACAGTATGGGTAGTTTGACTGCTAAAGTAAACCAGGGGAAAGGTAAATTATTAGCATACAGGCGTTATATACATAAAATAGGTAAGTACACTAATTACCCAAATTATAAATATGCTTTGTTTAATATAGTGGGTGATTTTGATAATTCGTGCTCTGTTTACAAAGGAGATAGAAAGGCTGCTGAAGAAATGATGACAGGTTATTTTCCAAAAGGAAAAGATGTTTTTGACTCTTTATTTCACTTTGAAATGGAAAATTTTTTAGTGAAAAACCTTCATTATACCGATAGGATGGCTATGGCTAATTCGGTTGAGTGCCGAGTGCCTTTTTTAGACCACCGAATAATTGAATTTGCTTACAGCATACCACGCAATTATAAACTAAATGCAACCGGTAAATTTAAACGCATTTTAAAAGATACTTTTAAAACCCAGTTGCCCGGTTATATTGTAAACCGCCGCAAAGCCGGGTTTGGCATGCCTTTGCGTAGTATTTTTAGTAACAGAAAAACTATTGATGCTTTATTAGACAGGAATTTTTTTGCCGGATTTACGAAATTTTCGGTTGAAAATATTGATAAAATAATTGAAAATCATATCGAAGGCAAGGAAGATAATTCTTCTATTATTTATGCCTTAATTTCTTTTCAAGAGTGGTATAAAATGACCTTTAAAAGTGGGGAAAACTGGTAATAAAACCGCCTCTGTTAAAAGTGAAAAATTACTATGTTTGCCCTCAATTTCGTAGGTAAATCATCATGAAAATAATAAAGAAAATCATAAAAATTCTGCTTATTACAATATTGGTATTATGTGTGGCATTAGTATCTGTTCCGTTTTTATTTAAAAGTAAAATAAAAGCTATGCTGCTTACCGAAATAGATAAAAATATAAACGCTAAGGTTGATTTTTCTGAATTAAGTTTTTCGTCAGTTAAAAAATTTCCGCGTTTAGCCATAACCTTGCATAACCCTACTATTACCGGAATTAATGAATTTGCCGGAGATACTTTTATAGATGCCAAAGAAATTAGTGTGGCATTGAATGTTTACAAATTAATAAAAGGGCAAGGGATAGAAATAAAAAGTATAGATTTGGAAGACCCTTTAATTTACGCCCGTATTCTTAAAAATGGACATGCTAATTATAACATTGTAAAAGCAGCAGATACTACACGCAAAACAACATCAAGTAGCAAAAGCTTTGAAGTGGCCATTGATAAATGGTCGATTAACAACGGCAGAATTGTATATGATGATAAGTTGCAGAAAACGTATATAGAGGTGGGAGGGTTGTACCACAATGGTTCGGGAGACTTTAAGCAAGAAATATCAGACTTGGATATTACAACTAAAGTAAGTGACCTTACTGTTGAGTACAACGGAATACGATACTTTACCAAAAAGCTATTTGCGGCTGATTTGCAAATGGAAATGAATTTAAAAGACAAGAAATTTATTTTTAAAGACCATAACTTTCAGTTAGGAGAATTTAAGTTTGGTTTTGCCGGCTATTTTAAATTACTGGATAATGGTTACGAAACCGATTTAAAATTTATAGTTAACGAAACTAATTTTAAAAACTTACTTTCGTTATTGCCAGGTATTTACCAAAAAGACCTAAAAGGTATTGAAACCAAAGGCGATTTTGCCTGCAACGGGTATATTAAAGGAGTATATGATGTAAAGGATAATAAAGTCCCCGCTTTTCATATAGATTTAAAAATAATAGATGCATTTTTTAAATACAGCCATTTACCAAAAGCATTGGAACGAATAAATTTTGATTTTATAGCTGATAATCCGGATGGAAACCCAGAGCATAGTGTATACAATTTAAGAACATTTCATGTTGAAATTAATAAAGAGCCTATACACGGCAGCTTGTGTATAAAGGGTAAAAAACATATGTATGTTACGGCAGATATTAAATTAAAAGCCGATTTGGCAGAGATAGAAAAAATGTACCCGGTTGATGGGTTGGTTTTAAAAGGTATATTAAATTCGGAAATTAAGGTTAATGGCAGGTATAGCGATTCGCTTAAACTGTTCCCAAAAGTAGATGCCTTTTTAAATTTAGAAAAAGGGTATGTAAAATCGAAGAGTTCTCCGTTGGATATGGATAGTATTCAACTAAATGCTGAAGTGGTTAATAATACAGGACAAATTGCCGATACCAGGGTTAGTTTAAATAACCTTACTTTTTTATTGGATGATGAGCATTTTGTAATGAGCGGAACGGTATCTGATATGAAAGATTATAACTATAAAATAAAAGCAGATGGCCTGGTTGATTTAGCAAAACTTACTCAAATATACCCGGTTGCCAATACAACCTTAAAAGGAACTTTAAATTTTGATATGGATGCCGAAGGCAACCTTACGGAAATAGAAGCTAAGCAATACAATCAATTAAAAACAAATGGTACAGTCGAATTTAAAAATGTATCGTATAAAAATACCGATATAGCTTTCCCTATACACATAGATGATGCTTTGTTAACATTTACACCCGATAAAATTGTGCTTAACCGTTTTAAGGCAGAGTTTGGAAAAAGTAATGTTGCCTTAAGCGGGCATTTATATAATTACATTCCATATATAATTAGAAGTGATGCCCCTATAAACGGAGACCTGACTATGTATTGCGATACCCTGGATTTAAACGAATGGTTTCCAAGTAGTGTAGGAACCGCCACTACACAGGCAACTAAAACAGATACTTTAAAAACCGTTGCAACAGCACCCACAAATACTACTCAGTCCGAAGTACTGGTTATACCCGACAATATTGGCTTTACTATAGATTCGGATATTAAAATGATAAAATTCGGGCAAATGGATATTGATAATTTAAATGGAGAAATAAAAATACAAAACGGTGTTTTAACACTTAATGAAACTGGTTTTAATACTCTCGATTCAAAGTTTGTAGTAAGCGGAGATTATAATACAAAAGATAGTAAACACCCGTTTTTTGATTTGGATGTAGATATTGATAAACTTGATTTTAATAAAGCGTATAAAACTTTTGTTGACCCAAAAGGAATTTCTCCGGCTTCGGGTAATTTTTCTACTAAGTATAGTTTAAAAGGCGAAGTAAGGCCTGATTTTTCGCCTATTTATTCAACCCTTAACGGAAGCGGTATGGTTGTTATTGACAGTGTATCAGTAAAAGGAATGAAGCTGATGAACCACATTAAAAACGTATCGAAAAAAGAAGAATTTAAAGACCCTAAGCTGGCTGACATTACTATAAAAACTGAAATTAAAAAAGGGAAATTCCTTATTTACCCTTTTTCATTTAAAGTAAGTAAGTTTTTAACCGAGGTGGAAGGTGAGCAAGGGTTGGAAGATGAGAATATTGATTATTCTATCAAGTTGTCTGTTCCTCCGTTTAATAAATTAAAAATTCCTATTAGTATTAAAGGAACTTCAGATAAACCTATTATTAAGATGGGCAAAGGATTTGATAATTCCGATTTTGATAAGCTTTAATAAAACTATTAGTCGATATATTCGCTAACTTTTGCTTTTATATCTTCTATTAATTCTTCATCCATAAATTGATACTCGTCAGGTATATCGAGTATAATGATTTGTTTTCCTTCCGTTTCAAAAGGAAATTTCTCCATCATTTTTTGCTTGTGTTTTTTCTCCATCACAAAAATGATATCAGCCCACATAATAATTTTGGCAGTAAGTTTAATTCGTGCAGATGGCTCTGTTCCGGCAGATTTAACATGCAAGCCCGATTGTCGTTTGTAAATTGCTTCTGCCGTTGGGCTACGCCATTGATTTCTGCTACAAACAAATAAAATATTCATTTAAAAAGAGAAGAAGCTTTTTTGATTGGCGGAGGCTGAGAGATTCGAACTCTCGATACAGTTACCTGTATACAACCTTTCCAGGGTTGCTCATTCGACCACTCTGACAAACCTCCTGATATTTTAATACCTCTTTTTAATTTTTTGTTTTTTATCGGCCTCTTTTTTTTGTTTCTTTTTGAGGTTGTAATTGTATTTCATACTATCCCAATAATCTTTGGTATAGTCTGTAAAAATTTCTTCGCCTGCTTTTATATCCCGCGTAGAAACAATGAAGCATTTATCGCCAAAAATTTCGTACTGGCTGTTATTTTTTAAGCCTTTTACACGCGTAAAACCATTGGCATCATTAGCATAACGGGCTTTATATTGTGGTGTATGAAAAGCATCTACACAACGTTTTTTGTTAAAATAAAATAGGTAGCCGTCTTCATCACGGTCAACACGCTCTTTGTAATCTTTCCAGCCAATTACTTCGCCACGGTATTCAATAATTTTGGTTTCTTTTTTTAAAGGTTTGGTGGTATACAAACCCTTGCCAGAGCCTGGTATTTGCGATTTTTTTACAATTAATGCCATAGGGTTGCAAAAATACAAGCTTATTGCTTACATTTGCAGCTGTATTTGGTTTTTTACTGTTAATTATCAACAGAAAAAATTAAAAGGGAATGCCGCTAAAATCGGCAACAGTGCCCGCTGCTGTGATCTCGTTTGTTGCAAAACAAATAAAACAAAACTGCGCCACTAATGGTTAAAACCGTTGGGAAGGAGTTGAAGAGAAAGTCAGAAGACCTGCCAGATGCATTAACGTAAAAACCTTCGTGGACAAAGGTTTAAAACGAAATGATGCTTAAAGTAAAATATAGTTTAGTAGTTAGTTTTTTACTAATTTGTTGTTTTTGTTTTGCACAACAAAAGAGCGACACTTTGCTATTAAACGAAGTTAGTGTTACTGATTACCGCACGAAGAAATCAACCGAAAACTTTGTACAGCTAAAAATAGATTCAGCAACGCAAAGCGCTTTTTTAACATCTAATCTATCTCAATTGCTTATACAGCAAAACGGTACTTTGGTAAAAGTTTATGGCCCTGGCAATATTGCATCATTAGGTATAAGGGGAAGCACGGCTCAGCAAACGGCCATTATTTGGAATGGAATGAACATTAATAACCCCATGCTTGGGCAGGCCGATATATCGTTACTGCCCGTGGGCTTTTTTAACAATATGAGTTTACAAAAAGGCGCCCTTAGTGGTTATTGGGGCAGTGGGGCTATGGCAGGTGTTTTAAATTTACAAAGCACTCCGCAGCAAACTACAGGAATAATGGTGCAAGCATCAACATCCTACTCATCGTTACAAAATAGTGTACAATGGGCATCAGTAAATTTTTCTTCGGGCAAATTATTTTCCTCAACCAAGTTGTTGGGCGATTTTTCTCAAAACAAATACCAGTATTATAAAAATACCGATACCAGTTTAGTAAAGCAGACCCAACAGCATGCACAAACCAATCAGTTAGCCTTGCTACAAGATTTTTTATATAACATAAAAGCTAACCAACAATTAGGTTTACATATTTGGATACAAAATGTAGACAGGCAAATACCTTACACAATTAGTGCTTTACAGCAAGATGCTAAACAGACTGATAAAACGTTTAGAACTATGCTGGATTGGAAAGTTAGTCAGAAAAAACTTACGCTTACCACAAAGCTTGCTTTTTTTAACGAAGCTGTAATTTATAATAACCTAACTGATGCTATTTATAGCAATAACAATTTTAAAACCTTTGCTGCCGATGCTGATTTGCAATATAAATTAAACAAAGGCTTTGTTGTAAGCGGAGGAACAAGCAATATGTTATCATTAGCTAATTCGCCAAATTTTGTAACCCCAAAGCAATTATTGCGTGATGCTTTGTTTGAAAATGTAAGCTGGAATAGTAAAAATGATTTGTTTACAGCCAATGTATATGCCCGACAAGAGTTGTTTAACTCCACAACCTTTGTACCAACCGAAGGTATAACCACTGCATTAAATATTTTTAAATGGCTTGTATGGAAAACAAATGCAGGTACCGTATATCGCTATCCAACTTTAAATGATTTATACTGGAACCCCGGAGGAAACCCCAATTTAAAACCCGAGCAAGGGCAT
>DATFTU010000289.1:0-10616 GCA_035261565.1 Bacteroidia bacterium | reverse complement strand
ATTTCTAAAGCCGTAAAATAGCCAAGGCTGCCGCCAACATCTTTTAACGATACATCATCACTTGATGCCGATGCCGTTTGCCCGAATAAATCTTTCTTTTTATCAATACCTTTACCGGCTACTAAATCTTTAATTGAATTTATTTTCTGGTTAGCCTCAGTGGTATCTTGTTTAGTTGGTTTAGCTTTTCCGAGAGCATTTTTTTTAACCAATGTTTCGTACTCACTTAATTGAGCAGGTGATACTGGCTTGCCTGAAGCAATACTTAAAATAATATTTATACGGTGCCAGGCTTCTAAAGTATCTTTTGGTAAAGCATCTTCAGGGCATTTTACCAGAATATGGCTGGCTTTCACCTCGGTTTGCATACGCTGGTATGCTTCGTTAATTAGTTTATCAGTGGCATCTTTGTCAGTAAGGTATGGTGCGGCAAGCTGTTTGCGGTATCCGCCTAATTCTTGTTTAAAAGAAGGAAGGGTATCAAGCCCCATTTGTTCAGCCTCTTTTACTTTTAATTTAAAGTTTATAAACAAATCTAAATAGTCGTTAACCGATTTTTTCTCAGTCGACATGTCTTTACCGTTGTTCTTTTTATAAACCGCCTCAAACTCCGATTTAGTTATGGCTTTGCCATCAATAGTAAGTAAGGTTGGGTCGGTTTGCGCAAATCCGCTTGCGGCAAATAATAAAGCACCAGCTACAAAAACAAATTTATTCATATGCATACGCTATTAATTTTATTTTTAGGATGCCAAATTTAATAAAAACTCTGAATTGATATACTTGTTATTGTTAATAAGCAAAATATTGTTGTATTTGAGCTAAATACCCCATAACTGCTAACTATTTAGTAATTTTGTCGAAAATTAAATTATGTCGCATATTGTAGCTCCGTCCATACTTTCAGCCGATTTTGGCACCCTGCAACGGGATGTTGAAATGATTAACCAAAGCAAAGCTCCCTGGTTTCATATTGATGTTATGGATGGTGTTTTTGTGCCTAATATTTCTTTTGGTTTCCCGGTAATAAAGGCTATTCAAAAACATGCTCAAAAACCACTTGATGTGCATTTAATGATAGTGCAACCCGAACGTTATATAGAAGAGTTTAAAAATGTAGGGGCGCATGTTTTAACTGTACATTATGAAGCCAGCACGCATTTGCACCGCACCTTACAACAAATAAAAGCCGCCGGCATGAAAACCGGTGTAGCGCTTAACCCACATACCCCCGTTAGTGTTTTAGAAGATATTTTACCTGAAACCGATCTGGTTTGTATGATGAGTGTAAATCCAGGGTTTGGCGGACAAAAATTTATCGAAAATACCTATAAAAAAGTAACTCAGCTAAAGCAAATGATAAAAGATAAAGGTTGCCAAACCCTTATTGAGATTGATGGCGGAGTTGATTTAAATAATTATAAAAAACTGTTGGCTGCCGGAGCTGATGTGTTGGTGGCCGGTAACACGGTTTTTTCTTCGCCAGATCCATTAAAGACTATTGAAGCTTTAATGCAATAAATTATATACTTCCGTTAATGACAAATAAAACTATTGTACAAGGCAACTTAGTTGATATACACCAAAAAAGAATTTATCCTGCCGAACTACTTATTGAAAACAAAAAAATACAATCTATAAAAGAAATAGATGCGGCTCCGCAACAATATATACTTCCGGGCTTTATAGATGCGCATGTGCATGTGGAAAGTTCGATGCTTATTCCATCCGAATTTGCCCGTGCGGCTGTAGTACATGGCACCGTAGCCACTATTTCCGACCCGCATGAAATTGCCAATGTTATTGGTGTGGCGGGGGTAGAGTATATGTTAGATAATGCAGCTAAAGTTCCGTTTCATTTCTTTTTTGGCGCACCATCTTGTGTACCGGCTACTTCTTTTGAAACAGCAGGGGCTGTTATTGATAGCACTGATATTGAAAAATTAATAGCCCGCCCGGAGATTGTTTATTTGGCTGAGATGATGAATTTTCCGGGAGTTATAAATAACGATGAAGAAGTTTTAAAGAAACTTCAGGCAGCTAAAACACATAATAAACCTATTGATGGGCATGCACCCGGTTTAATGGGCGATATTATGAAAGCGTACTTCGCTAAAGGTATTAGTACTGACCACGAATGTTATATGTATCAAGAAGCTCTTGAGAAATTGCAGTTTGGTGTAAAGGTTATGATACGTGAGGGTAGTGCAGCCAAAAATTTTGAAACACTTATCCCTTTACTTGATATGTACCCTGAACAAATTATGTTTTGCTCAGATGATAAACACCCTGATGGCTTGGTAGTTGGGCATATTAATTTGTTGGTAAAATGTGCTGTTGCAAAAGGATGTAAATTATTTAATGTGTTGCGAGCTGTTTCTTATAATGTAGTGCAGCATTATAACTTGCCTGTAGGTTTATTAAGAGAGGGAGATGGTGCGGATTTTATTATTACAGACAATCTCATTGACTTTAATGTACTTTATACCTATATAAAAGGAGAATGTGTATCGCAAAAGGGAAAAACAAACATACCGCGAGTTGAAGCAACTATTGTAAATAATTTTAATTGTGATAAAAAATCTCCGGCAGATTTTAAAATAAAAGCACAAAGTAAAACTATACGTGTTATTGAAGCTATAGACGGGCAACTTATTACGAATGAAATTCATTGCCCTGCAAATAATGTAAATGGTTTTTTAGAAAGTGATATACCAAACGATGTCTTAAAAATTGTAGTTGTAAATCGTTATGCCAATGCACCCGTTGCTGTTGCATTTGTAAAAAATGTAGGTTTAAAAAATGGGGCCATTGCCAGTTGTGTGGCACACGATTGCCATAATATAGTGGCTGTTGGTACAAATGATGTTGATTTATGTGAAGCTGTAAACCTTATTATAGAAAATAAGGGGGGGGTATCATTAGCTAATGCAAATAATAAACAAGTGCTTCCTTTGCCGGTTGCAGGCATTATGTCAACCGAAGAAATTGGTGTTGTAGCAAAAAAATATATCACTATAGATAAAGCCGCCAAGCAATTGGGTACTACATTGCAAGCACCTTATATGACTTTATCATTCTTGGCGCTATTGGTAATTCCACAGTTAAAACTAAGTGACAGGGGACTATTTAGTGGTAAAACCTTTCAATTTGTAAGCAATGAAATTGATATTGGATAAATAGTATCTTTGTTAATCTTGACTTCCCCTAAAAAAATAGTGGTATTTACCGGTGCAGGTATGAGTGCTGAAAGCGGGCTAAAAACCTTTAGAGATAGCAATGGTTTGTGGGAAGAATACCGTATTGAAGATGTGGCAACCCCCGAAGCGTGGCAGAAAAATAGAGGGCGTGTACTTGAATTTTATAATGCCCGTTTAAAGCAAGTTATAGAAGCAAAGCCTAATAAAGGACATTTAATTTTAGCCGAATTGCAAAAGCATTTTGATGTACAAATTATTACCCAAAATATTGATGATTTGCATGAGCGGGCAGGCTCTAAAAAAGTGTTGCATTTGCATGGATTGATAACACAAATGCGCTCATCAATTGATGAAAATCTTATTTATCCGATAAAAAAACAAAAAATAGAAGTTGGCGATTTGTGCGAAAAAGGATCGCAACTAAGGCCGCATATTGTTTGGTTTGGCGAAATGGTACCCGAAATGGATAATGCAATGGATATAGTTGCCCAAGCAGATATATTTATTACTGTCGGAACTTCTTTAGTAGTATATCCTGCAGCAGGTTTAATATATCATGCTAACCCTATATCCAAAAAATATTTAGTTGACCCGGGTAATTTTGAACCTACAGTTTTACAAAGCGTACACCATATTAAAAAAATAGCCTCGCAAGGTTTAGACGAATTAAAAAACCTTTTGTTAGCCAAATAAAATATAGAAATTCCCATAAACAAAAAAAAGCCAATCGATCGATTGGCTTTTCTTTTATTAATTTATTGTACAGGAGGTGGAGGCGGCATTGAACCAAACAACGAAGCTAAACCTGCTTCTGTTTCTGCTGCTGCCCATCCGGCCATGCCCTGTTTCCATATTAAGCTTTGTCTGTTAAATTGCCCGCTTTGTGCCATTGCTTGTAGTTGTTGTACAGTAAATGGTCCGGTTTGAGCGCCATTTACAGCCACAAAATATTGTACGGCTTGTGGCGGCGGAGGGGGGGTGTTCATCCCTGTATTAGGGTTAAACGTTTGTTGCTGAAACGCATTACCCATCTGGTTCATCATACCATAACCCATACCTGCGCCCATAGCAGCACCCATTAGGCCACCACCGTTGGGGTTTTTTGCTGCATCATCCATGGCATTGGCTGCCTGAAACTGCGTAAAAGCGCCCATATTACCAATAATG
The DNA here is from genome assembly GCA_035261565.1 of Bacteroidia bacterium. Taxonomy (GTDB): domain Bacteria; phylum Bacteroidota; class Bacteroidia; order B-17B0; family Aurantibacillaceae; genus PALSA-968. The sequence goes on along the minus strand of DATFTU010000289.1, from coordinate 6,249 downwards.
CCCATGCTGCTGCGTTTATCTAAAGCAGCTTCAACTTCAGGTGGTAATGAAATGTTTTCTATTAAAAACTTAGTTAAGTCTAAGCCCATTTCATTAAACTCAGGTTTAATTTTATCAGTAATTAGTTTAGAAACTTCATCATATTGAGAAGCTAAATCAAGTACGGCAATTTTGCTTTCTGCAACGGCATCCATGCCACGAGAAACAGCTAAGTTGCGTAATTGCTCATTAATTTCTTCAACTGTAAACTCCTGATTAGTTCCGCCAATTTCTTTTAAAAATTTCCCGCCATCGGTTACTTTAAAAGCATAACTGCCAAAAGCACGTAAGCGTACCGGACCAAACTCTGCATCGCGTAGCATAATAGGGTTTTTAGTGCCCCATTTTTGATTGGTAAATTGCTTGGTGTTTATAAAAAATATGTCTGCTTTAAAAGGAGAATCAAAACCATACTTCCAGCCTTTCAGTGTGGCAAGTATCGGCATGTTTTGTGTTTGCAAGGTATACATGCCGGGTTGAAACACATCGGCAATAACACCCTCGTTTAAAAATACAGCTACTTGGCTTTCGCGCACGGTAAGCTTGGCATTCATTTTTATTTCATTTTGGTAGCGTGGAAATTTCCACATGATAGTATCAGTAGAGTTGTCGGTCCACTCAATAATATCAATAAATTCATTTTTGAGTTTGTCAAATAATCCCATTTGGTTTTTTGTTTTAAATGTATATCAAAGGTAAGAAGAAAATACATTGTAAACTTTAATTTTAGGTAAACATTTTACAATAAATACAAGTGTTTTGGGCATGAAACCGCTCATCAATCTTTACAACCGATTGAAACTATTCTGTTAAACGTGCTGTAATTAAAATTAACCTAAATAGGTTTTAAGAATTTTGTTTTTTGAAGTATTTCTAAGCCTTCTGATAGCTTTTTCTTTTATTTGTCTAACACGTTCTCTGGTAAGTTTATATTTCTCACCAATTTCTTCTAACGTTAAACCGTTTTTTAAACCTATGCCATAAAATAAACTAACTACTTCGCTCTCTCTTTCAGTAAGTGTAGCCAGTGCTCGTTTAATTTCAATGCTTAAAGATGCAGTCATTAGTACGTTATCGGGCTGCGGATTGCTTGGGTCAAATAGCACATCCATCAAACTCATGTCTTCATTACTCGTAAATGCTGCATCAGCAGAAACGTGCTTATTGGCAACACTTAATGTTACACTTACTTCTTCTTGCGACATTTCAAGTGCTTCTGCAATTTCTTCTAAGCTTGCATCACGTTCTAATTTTTGTTCTAAAACAACCAGCGCTTTTCTTATTTTATTTAATGAACCAATTTTATTTAAAGGTAAACGTATAACCCTTGATTGTTCGGCAACTGCTTGCATAATAGATTGACGAATCCACCAAACAGCGTACGATATAAATTTAAAACCACGTGTTTCATCAAAACGTTTAGCTGCTTTAATTAAGCCTAAATTTCCTTCATTAATTAAATCAGGTAGTGTTAGCCCGTTGTTTTGATATTGCTTGGCTACTGACACCACAAAGCGAAGATTAGCAACCGTAAGCCGTTCTAAAGCAGCCTCGTCTCCTGCGCGTATTTTTTGTGCAAGAATAGTTTCTTCTTCAGCAGTTATAAGTTCGTGTTTACCAATTTCAGATAAGTACTTATCAAGCGAAGCACTCTCTCTGTTAGTAATTGATTTCGTTATTTTAAGTTGTCTCATATAGGAAGGGGGTTGAAATACAACAGAGGTTAAAAAAACAACTGAAATGGTATTTGTATAAAGATAGTATAATTTAGCAATAAGTAGCCATTATATTTTAAAACCCAATAAAATAGGGGTATGAAGAGATAGTAAAATCTATAATTAAAACGAATTTAGCTGTTTATATAATTTATGGGTGGGCAAGCCCATTACATTAAAATAACTCCCCTCAATTTTTTCTATAGCAATCAGTCCAAGCCAGTCTTGCGCGCCATAACTGCCTGCTTTATCAAAGGGTTTATAGTTTTTTATATAATACTCTATTTCTTTTTCGGTTAAATGTTTAAAATAAACCTTTGTTTCGTCAAAAAACGATACTTGTTTTTGAGTAGAAGTAATACAAACACCAGTAAATACCTGATGCATTTTACCTGATAAAAATTGAAGCATTTGCGTAGCCTCAAAATCGTTAGCGGGTTTATTAAGTACTACATTATCAACCCAAACTATGGTATCAGCTGTAATTAAAATTTCATCGTCTTTCAATTTTTCGGGATATAAACCCGCTTTTTTTTCTGCCAAGTATAAAGGGATTTTCTCAGCTTGCAAAGTGGAGGAAAAACTTTCATCAGCGTCAATTGATACTGCTTTAAAACTAAAGCCTGCATCTTTTAAAAGTTGTTGTCTGCGGGGAGAGGCAGAGCCTAAAATAATAGAACGATTAAATATATCCATAACAGGTTAAATAGATAATAATGGTTGACAGAACACCTGTAAGCATAATATACTTAACCCAGGTGCTTAATGTATGATATTCATGCTTTTGTTGTGATTTGTATAACTTCCATATAAGTAAAATTAACGGGGCAAACACAAACACAAACAAATAAGATAGTAAGATTGAGAAATGTTGTTTATACAGTTTATAGAAAATAAATATTTGCAATAATAAAATATTACTTATTAAACCTGCAACTATAGCTTTTGCAGCTTTTATGCCCCATACAATAGGCATAGTACGGCAACCTGTTTCATAATCGCCTTTATAATCTTCGATGTCTTTTATTATCTCTCGTACTAACGAAAGTAAAAAAGCAAATAAGGCGAACGAGCAAACCGACAAGTATAAAAACGAAAAACTTTTTATGCTTTCTAAAAATTTATGCTCAAGCAAAGGTATTTCAAAAAATAAAACCAAAAGTGGTACCATCCCGGAAAGTGCTGCCACTAATATATTACCATTTAACACTTGCCTTTTAAAATGAGTAGAGTAAAACCATAAGGCTGTTATAGAAATAAACTGAATACCGCATAAAAAAATATTATTTGCCTTGTATGCTACATAAACCCCTATTACAAAACCTAATACATTAAATATGGTATGTATAACAATAGCTAAGCGCCGCTTAACTCCATTATCGATATATAATTTTTCGGGTTTGTTAATACGGTCGGTTTTAACGTCAAAATAATCGTTAATTATGTAGCCTGCTGCTGCAATCAATATAGTACTTAGTATTAGCAAAAAAAAGTCAATGTGCGACAACTGTAATTGCATGTCGGTGTGTCTTACAGCTAAAATAGGCTGTATCATACAATAGCGCGTAACAAGCATGGTTAATGCTATAACCACCAGGTTATTAAAACGAATAAGGTGTATAAATGCTTTTATATTCATTTACCAATGTGCAATTTCCCAATCGCCACGCACGCGCATTACCTGTTCAATAATATCGCGCACACAACCTTCACCACCTTTTTTATCAGATATATAAATAGAAATATTTTTTATTTCGGTTACGGCATCAGCCGGACAACAAGCAACTGATACACGCTGCATTACTTCATAATCGGGTAAATCATCGCCCATATATAATGTTTGTTTTTCATCTATATTATGCTCGGCAATAAAATCTTTATAACAACTTAATTTATCGTGTTGCTTTAAAAAAACATGTTCAATTCCTAATCGGTTTAGAGAGTTTTTTACTGCTTCCGAACTCCCTCCTGTTATAACAACCACTTTATATCCTTTTTTAACGGCCGCTTGTAAAGCATAACTATCTTTAATAAATAAATTTCTCATAGGCGTTCCATCGGGCAAAAAATAAAATTTACCGTCGGTCATTACACCATCAATATCAAATAAAAGTGTAGTTATATTTTTTAAGCGCGATTTAAAATTTTCAGACATGGTACTGTTTCTTTATTAACGAAGTAAATAATTCATACACCTTCTTTTGTTCCGAGTACTTTTCTAATACTTGTAAATGTTTTTTTATGGTTTTTTCGTCACCTCGTTTTGCTGGGCCTGTTTGCACATCAGAAGGTTTATTAGTTTTTATTTTTTTAGCTGTTTGTTTAATTAAAGGAAGAAGAAGATGGAAATAATCACTTTTCTCTTTGGTAAGAAAGTCATTCGATAAATAATATAAATGGTTAGTAAAATTATTTACCATAGTGGCTGCTACATGTATTTTTAACCTGTTTGTTGAATTTACTTCATTTATATTTTTACTTAAAGATGCAGCCAATATTTTCAATTGTTGTAAGGTTTCTGCATTGCTGGCTTCAATTAACAGGGGGACGGATGAAAAAGAAATTTTTGTTTTTTTTGAAAAACTTTGCAAAGGATATAACACACCAATATTGGCCGATATGTTTTTTAATGTAGCCATACTTACACTGCCTGAAGTATGAAGAATTAGTTTTTTAGGCAGGTTAAGAATTGTATTTAATTTTTCTATCTCATCATCAGGTACACAAAGCAAGTATATATCGGCATGAGTATTTATTTTTTTTATATCGGTTACAAAAGGAACTCCAATTTTTATTGAAAGCGTTTGCGCATGTTCTGAACTGCGGGATACAATTTGTAAAATATCATGCCCTTTCTTTTTTAAACGATTGGCAAAATGTGTTGCCACATTACCGGCCCCAATAATTACTATTTTAAAGTAGTGTTGTGCAGTATCCATATTACTTGTTGGGTACTTTTAAAATAGCGTGCATTACAGCAATACAAGCATCCATTATTACAATTAGCCCCCCTTGTTTAGCAGTTCTGGCTGTTTCCTCATTTACAATGCCCAACTGCAACCACAATGCTTTTGCGTGTATGTTTATAGATTCGCTTGCTAAAGGTGTAGTGGTTTCTGCCCTGCGAAAAACATTTACCAAATCTATTTTAACAGGAATATCTTTTAACGAAGCATAACATTTCTCACCTAATATCTCAGTTTCATTAGGGTTTACAGGTATTACACGGTAACCCACCGATTGCAGTTTTTTCATAATACCATGCGATGTTCTTTCCGGGTTAGAAGAAGCCCCAACCATGGCAATTGTTTTTGTGTTTACTAAAAGTTCGTAAATTTCTTTATCGCTTGGGTTTATATGTTGCATTGCTTCATTTAATTATGGTAGAAAATTACAAATAAATATATAACGATATACCGGCGTTATTTTATAATGCAAACTTAACCAATAAACCTGCCTTTAAGCTGGGCGGCAGGCACATAACAAAAAGGCTTTTTTATAACTCGGTTTCGATGTTTAGCCACAAAATCATATACAGCATCTCGTATAAATACCGGAAATATTTTTAAAAATATAAGCCATTTATAAGGAGCTTTTAAAAAATTGTTCAATTCTAAAGCTGCTGTAGATTTATAATATATTTTATCACCTTTTAGTAAAACCAAAGTACTCAATTGATTAAAATCATAATGATATATTGCCAATGCCTGCTTGGCATAAGCAGATTGTAAAGAGCAGAATAAAATGGGGTTATCGTTTTTTTTTTCGTGATCGACAACAAACTGAACCGACTTGTTACACAAGGCGCAATCTCCGTCATAAAATAAAATGTTTTTTTGAGGCATTGTTAATGCATGGCTATGTCGTAATTTACATTTGACTTTGTATGAGGGATGTTAACAGATGTGTTACCCGTAACGTTTTTAAAACCTAAGCTCGTAGAGTAATAACCGGTAGCAAATAACCAATAATTACCTGTAACCATACTGCCAAATACAAAGTTGCCTTGCGAATCGGCAGTTTGCTGGCTGTCGTAGGAAGTTGGGTCAGTTCCCGGAAATGTAGTGGCTCCATATTTAATATAAACAATAGACCCAGGCAACTTTGTACCGTTATAAATTACAAAACCTGATATCTGCGCTTTTCCTCCTGTACCCTCTTTTTTACAACCTATAAAAATTAAAAATAAAAAAAGTACGCTATATATTTTATAATTACTCATATTACTGGTGATTTGGTTCTTTTACAGATTTCAAAATTAGAATAAAAAACTAAATAAAACTTAGTCTTTTATAGGCTTTGGTAAACCTTCTAATTTTAATTTGGCATCCATTTCAAGCATAGCTGCTAATGCCAGTTGCGAATAATTTTGCGAAGCAGTTTTAAATGCTTTTGCCTGCGTGTGCCACAAAGTTTGTATAACCGAAAAATCTCCCTGAGATGGTTTTATAACTTCTAATGCCGCTTTAACATTACCTGCCCCGGCATGGTACAC